>NZ_JBSHHY010000032.1:0-90073 GCF_053618675.1 Streptomyces sp. NPDC055632
CAAGGGCAGCCACTTCCTTGCCTTCCTGGGCCTCGCCGCAGCTCTCACCTGCTACAAGAAACTCGCGAAACTCACCACGTGAGACAACCTCTAAGAGCTCGTAACACGATCATGTTTGGGTCTTCTTGAGGCGTCTCCAGCAGATGAGGCTGCAGGTGAGGGAGACGAGGGCGTCGTGGAGTTCGGTGCGGCGTTCCCATCGGACGGCGAGGCGTTTGAACTGGTGGAGGAGCGCGAAGGTCTGCTCGACGACGTAGCGGAGCTTGCCCGGGCCCTCGATGTTCGGGGCGTTTCTGCGGGAGATGACCGGCAGGATCCGGCGCTTGCGTGGTTCACGGCGGTTGGGGTCGGAGTCGTGGCCCTTGTCGCCGAGCAGGGCCTGGGGGCGTCGGCGGAGTCGTCCCGGGCGGCCGGGGCGACCCACGACGGGCGGGATGCCGTCGGCCAGGGCAAGGGTCTGGGCGGATGTCGTTGACATTGGCCGCAGTGGTGACGACCTTGAGCGGAGTGCCGCGTCCGTCGCGGATCAGATGGTGTTTGCTGCCGTCTTCCGCCGGTCCGCCGGTCGGCCGGCGACGGGCCGGTGTCGGCACCCCCTTTTTCGCGCGGACATGGGAGCCGTCGACGCATGCTCGGGACCGGTCCAGCTCGCCGGCCGCGTTCAGCTCGGTGAGCAGGATCCGGTGCGGCCGCTCGAAGACCCCGGCCTGCTGCCAGCGGTCCAGCCGCCGCCAGCATGTCTGGCCCGAGCCGAACCCCAGCTCCGAGGGCAGCAGTTGCCAGGCGATGTCGTTGATCAGCACGTACAGGATGCCCTGCAGGCACTGCCGGTCCGGCATCGGCCGAGGGCCGGGAGCCTTCTCCGGCCAGGGCGGCAACGACGGCTCGATCAACACCCACAGGTCATCGTCCACGATCCACGGCCGGGTACTCACACCATCCCGAACGGCCGAATCGTCACACCGGTCACGGCCGACCAGGAACGTTCAACAAGATCGTGTTACGAGCTCTAAAGGGTGTTGCGAAATACCCAGAACCGAGCCTTCTGCAACACCCTTTAAAGCGTGTTGCAGAGGGTCGTATCCGGGCGCAGGGCAGGGCCGGTTTCAGGGCCTGCCCGGTCATGCGGCGAGGGCGAGGTTGTGCAGGTGGGCGACGGCCTGGACCGCGTGGTGGAGGCCGTCGCCGCGCTGACGGCAGTCGCGAAGGATCTTGTAGTGCTTCATGCGGGCGAAGACGTGCTCGACCCGGGCTCTGACCCGCCGGTGTTCGGAGTTGTCCTCCTCCCCGCCGGGCAGCAGGGCCCGGGCGTTTGCGGTGCGGCACCACCACGACGGCGAGGGCCGCGACGAGGGCGAGGCCGTCGGCGGTGGCGGGCTGGCAGCGGCCGCAGTCGCTTGATCACCCGGCACACCGCCGCCGGCGAGACCCCGAACAGCGACGCGAGCTGCCGCATCGTGAGGTTCGTGCGGTAGTACACGGCCACCAGCAGCACCCGGTCCGCCGGCGGCAGGCACCACGGCCGACCGCCACCAGAACCGTTCCCGCCCCGTTCCCGTACGACCTTCACCAGCCGCTCGAACTGCCGCATCCGCAGCCCCGTGAACGTCTCCAGCCACAACGGTTCAGCCCTCAACGCCCCACGCATACAGGGGAAACGCCCGCTTCGCAGCCTTCTGCAACATGCTTCGGACCGGCGCACGCGCGGTGACACCGCCGTACCGTCACCTCGGCCGCCACGAGCACATGAGCGACAACGCCCAGGCCGTCGCCGGCCTGCTCTCCTACGGGCAGACCACAGGTCTGATCCCCGCACGGCAGAGATGAACATCGAGCCCGGCCGGAATCCTCGACGGCTCGCCGCCCACTGTGCACCAGCTCGTCAGGGACCCGGAACCGCAGCGGGCGGTCCTTGGGCGGGTGAAAGGCCCGGCTGCCCCGCAGGTCGGGAAGCGACACGGCGAAGACGTACTCCCCGTCCTTGTTGCGCTCGTCGAGTGGATAGAGGGCGAAGTGCCCCTTCCCCTCGTGCGCGACGTCGACGAGGACCGGACCGGACGGCAGTCCGGGCAGGATCGTCGGCCGGTCAGGGTCGGCCACCTCGATGCCGTACGACGTGATGAGCTCCGCGAGCCCTGGGCCGTACCCCTGACCGAGACCCTCGAACTTCCAGCCGTCCGCCTCCCTGAAGAAGACGCCGAGGGCGACTGCGGACACACCGACTTCCTCCGCCACCGTGTACGTGATGATGTCCGCTCCATCCGGTGCGACGGCCTTGAGGGCGGGAATCGTGTTGAAGGCGCTGTGCCGGGTCCAGCCGGCGACCACGATCCGCTCCACCGCCGGCTCGATACCGTTCAGATCCAGGACGAGCCCGTCGGGGCCGAGCCGGACCGCGTCCGACGGGCGCACGGGCTGACCGTGGAAGACCAGATCCGCATCGCCACGGACCCGGCCGGAGGGGTCCAGCAGCAACGCCGCCGTTTCCGCGCCGGCCGTACCGATGCGCAGAACAACCGATGGAACCCAGTGACCAGTGGCCTTCTCTATGTGGTCCGTGCCGCTCATCATGCGCCATGGACCATCAGGCCGTCGGCCGACTTCGACGACGCTTTCCCTCGAACCTCGAACCTCGAACCTCGAACCTCGAACCTCGGACACGGGTCACGCGGTTGATGCCAGCGCAGTCGGTGTTGTCCGGGGCACTGCCCCGTAGGCGATCGGGCTGCGGTGCCCGAGGGGAGTGGCGGCGTCGGATGTTGCAGCGGTACAGCCGGCGGAACGCATCGAGGCGGGCCTCACATCCGCTGGGCGAGCTCTACCGGCCCTGGAGCGGCTCGCGTTCGAACGCCGCCTTGAACGACTCGGCGAACACGTTGCCCGCGCTGAAGCCGTGGAGGGACTCGTCCGCCCGGATCCTGTCCGGACGGACGTGCTGCTCGTCGAGGTGCTCGCGTGGCGCCAGGCTCCGGGGGTGTGGACGCCGTCCGCCCATCGGGAGGTTCGGTTCCGAAGGTGTGATCATGAAGGGATGGAGCCTTCCGAGCCGTTCAATGTCCTTTCCCTTCGCCATGTTCCCGCGGATCCGAGGTCATGGCGATCGGCGGCGCGGATCCGCGTGCTGGTCGACGGGGCGGATGTCGTGGAGACGATCCACCCCGACAGCGATTCGAGTCTCTTTCACGAGATGCTGATCGGCCCGCCCGAAACGTGGCCGCTGAGGACCGGTAGCGAACCGCGGCGGGTCGAGCTGTCGAACAACTACTGCGTCACCGATTGCTGCGGGGGCGTCTTCGTGACCATCGAGCGATCTGGTGGTCTGGTGGTGTGGACGTGGGAGAACACGGACGACATCCGGGTGCGGCTGCCACCGGACTCCCACTTCGACGCCGACCGGTACGACGCCGAGCTGGACCGTTTCGTCGCCGACCACGGCTGGGAGGAGCCGGTCGACACCGCCGCACGCCTCCTGGCCCGGGAACTGCTCGCCCTCGACTGGTACCGGCGATGGAACTGCCTGACCCCGCCCTGGGGCTTCGGCGTCTCGGTCGGCGACCGTGGCGAGAAGGCCCACATCACGATGCGGTTCCGCGTCGAGGATTCGCTCCTCACGACGGCGTTTCGCCACTACACCATGCCCGTCACCGGGGACGAACCCGTCGAGGACCAGGTCCGTCGGTTCGCCGAACATATCGACACCTCCGACCCGCGCTCGACCGCACGGCACAGCTGATCCACTCCCGGACCGCTGAGCCCGGTAGCGAGGTTCGGCAACCAGGGATCGGACAACGATTCAACACCGCTCGTACCACTCCGCCCCTGCCCACAGGAACGACTCTTGCACGGGGAAACGGAGGAATCACATGGTCGGCCGGACAAGCCCTAGGAGTGGAAGGACGAAGACGAGTACGCGCACGTACGCCGCCTCGGCATCGTCTCCGGCGCCGAGCACCAGGACGTCGACGACGTCCGTGCCCAGGTGTTGGCGATGCTTGCCGAACGGTCCGGCGTCTTCACGTACGCGGAGCGACGGGCGACCTGGCGGTGGGAGCCGTGTAAAAGGGACACCCCTCGTTTCCGCAGGGCGCTTCGGGTGGGCAGCCGGTCACGTGCGAGGACACTTCTTTCCCGCGCGACAGCCCTGGGGGAAGAGGAACCGTGCTTCATCGGCGGGCCGGGCCCGCCTGCCACACTTGAGCGGTGCGTGCCGCGACTGGCGGCGCGGGGGAGAACGGATCTCAGCGTGTCCAGATGGATTGTGCTTGCCATACCCGTTGACGGTGTCAGTGAGATGGATCGAAACGCACGAACGCTCGCGGAATTCGACGGGAGTGCGGAGGAAGCCGAATCGGCCCTGCTGGAGGCGGCGAACACGTACACGCACAAGCTCTGGAAGGTGAACCGACGAGAGATCTTCAAGTGCTCCGGCCGGTCCTACTTCCTCCGCATCCACGGCCGAATGGCGACGTACGGGTTTCTGCTCCAGCTCGCCGAGTTGGTCCACGACACTGCGGAACCCACGAGCAAGTCTCCTGCCTGACCGAAAGCGGCCCATCGCCCATCACAGAAGCCGTGCCAGAACCCGTCCCCATGGACGGAGCGACCCTGACCGACATCCTCGCCACGCTCTGCATGCCATGCCAGGATGCCGCGTCTCGTTGCCCGTTGGCAGCCCTCGGAGGCAATGGGCAAGTCCTACCGGCGCCGCAGCCCGGCCGGAATCGTGGTCGACATGCACATCACGCATCTCCCCGGGCGCGGCCTCGTCGCCGCCGTCATCTCCTCGACCGGTGTCCGTCACGACGGCGCCCACGTCCTGTGGACGCTGGGCCGGAGGGAGCGAGTGGCCCGGGCGCGGACGGCTCCGTGCCCAGGCCGTCGGCCGGGGTCAGCCGCCGCAGGCGGAGCGGATCTTGTAGAAGGCGGAGAGGTACTTGGCGTGGTGGTCCGCGCTGGTGATCCGGACGAACGCCTCGTCCGCCGAGCGCAGTGACGAGCCGTTCAGGTTGGCGCTGCCGGTGTACACGCGGGGCGTGATGTCGCCGTTGTAGTCGCCGTCGATCAGGATCTGCTTGTTGTGCGGACGCACGTCGATGCCGGGTCCGTTCGGGATCATGCAGGCGCGGTGCTGGATGGAGGCGTTGGTGAGCGTGGTCTTCACCTTGGCCTCGGCGGAGGCGTACACGATGTCGATCCAGCAGCCCTTGGCGCGCAGGTCGGCGAGCTTGTTCGCGACCTGGATGCGGGAGTCGTTGAAGTAGAGCACGACGATGCGGATGTCGGTCTGGTGCCGCTTGCCGTCGGTGCCCGTGTAGGCGCACGCCACCTCGTCGAGGGCGTTGACGATGATGTCGCTGGCCGGGTTGTTGTAGGAGGAGTCGCCGCGCGGGAAGAAGTAGCCGCGGTAGGCGGAGCCGGTCGGGGTGGAGAAGTAGGCGTTGTTGTTGCCGCCCGCGAGGTACCGGCCGGCGCGGAGCTTCTCGTGGTAGGAGGCGTAGCCGTCGTAGACGGGGCCGTCGGTGAAGGTGACGGCGTCGTTGAAGGATTCGACCTTGTACCAGTTCGTGAGGTTGGAGGAGGTCTGGAAGACGACCTTGGAGTAGGTGGTCCCGTCGCCGAAGGGGCCGATGGAGGAGAAGAGGAAGAACTTGTTGTGGTTGTACGCCGGGCCGGGTGGCGCCACGCTCAGGCAGCCGCGCTGCACGTCGTCGACGCCGTCCGCGTCCTCGAAGCGGTCGTCGCAGACGACGACCCAGGAGCGGGCGGTGTTGGTGGTGTCGAGGCCGTTCTTGAGGGAGGTGTAGGCGGCGTTGGCGTATTCCTTGCCGTTGGCGTCGACGTAGGTCGAGTCGTCCACGACGAGCTTGACGTCGACCCCGCGCCCGTGCGCGGCGAGCAGCGCGTCGGCCACCGCCTGGTCGGCGAACTCGAACATCGAGCCGCGGATCGTCTGCCCGGCGGGCGTCGCGTTGACGAGGTCGACGAGCTGGGTGAAGATCGCCTTCTGCTGGGCGGGGGTGCCGAACGGGTCGTTGAAGACGGGCCCGTTGACGACCGGCTTGACGGGCGCGGCGGTCGCCTGGGGCGCGGGCGCGGCGGCGATTAGACCGACGGCGGTGAGCAGTGCGGCGAGGACCCGGGCGGGGCCGCCTGGCCGGCGAAGACCCGGCGTATCCGTACCCGTACGCGACCGGAGACGGGAACCGGAAGGTAAAGGGCGGCTAAATGTAAAGGACATGGCAACGACCATCTCACGGTGGGGCCGACACCTACCAGGTCACCCGCCCCGCCCTGCCTCCCGCCTCCCGCCCTGCCTCCCGCCCCGTCCCGCCTCCCGCCGATCCTCCGCGATGTGGCTTCAGGCAGGTTCCAGACCGGCTTCGGCCCGGCGGTGGCCGGCCGCCGCCAGGGCGTCCTTCACCTCGCGCACGACGCGGGCCGCGTCCGCGGGGTTGTTCACCACGTCCGTACGGTTCATGTCGACGACGAGGACGTCGCTGGCCGAGTAGTGGAGGTGGACCCACTCGTCGTAGCCGGACCACAGCGTCCGGTAGTACTCGACGAGGCCCGCATCCTGCTCGAAGTCGCGGCCCCTGAGCCCGATGCGGCGCAGCACCGTCTCGAAGTCGGCCCGGAGGTAGACCATGAGGTCGGGCGCCTTGCGGTAGGGCAGGCCGTCGATCTCGCGCATCATCTCGTCGAGCAGCCCCTCGTACACCCGCATCTCCAGGGCGCTGATGCGGCCGAGGTCGTGGTTGACCTTGGCGAAGTACCAGTCCTCGTAGATCGAGCGGTCCAGGACGTTGTTCCCCTGCTTGTACGCCTGCTTGATCGAGGCGAACCGCGTCTGCAGGAAGTAGAGCTGGAGCAGGAACGGGTAGCGCTTCGCCTGGATCTCCTCGGGCGTCGCCGTGTAGAAGAGCGGGAGGATCGGGTTGTCGTCCACGCTCTCGTAGAAGACCTCGCTCCCCAGTTCCCTGGCGAGCAGCTCGGCGACGCTCGTCTTGCCGATACCGATCATGCCGCCGACGCAGATCACTGCCATTCCTCACTTCTCCCTGGCCTCCCGCACTCCGCGGGCGCACGAGCGGCCGGTGCACCACCAGCCCCGCCAACACTACATCTGGGCAGGTGGTGCTCTCGCCACCCCAGATGTGGGGTGGCGCAAGTGCCCGGGAGGCGATCCGGGAGAGGGCCCGCATGGTGACGCGCCCGGGGTGGCGCCTCCCTCACTCCCTTACGGGCTCGTGCACGGTAGAGGGTGGGACGTCGAGGGCTTCGGTGGTGCCGGTGCTCGACCCTGTCGTCGAGCCTCCAGGTCCGCGGTCCGCCGGTCACAACAGACCGCCCACCGATTCATAGGCGATCCGGCGGCAACGAGCCCTCCGGCCAAGAGCGCGACGATCTCGTGGCAGGTCCAAGAGACAGCACCCAAGTCGGGCCGGGCGATGCGGCGGTGTGATGATGTCGGTCATGGCTATCGAATCAGTGGTCGTGCGGCAGCGCGTTGAGAATCTGGACGCGGCCGTGCCCTTCTACGAGAAACTCACGGGAAGCACCGCATCCCGTTTCGCCTTCGCCGGGGTCGCTCTGGCAAGCGTCGGCCCGTTCCTGCTGTTCAGCGGTCCGGACGAGGCCGTGCAGCGCGTCGCGAGCGTGGCGGCCACCCTGGCGGTCGCAGACTTGGACGCGGCGGTGGAAGAAGCGGTGGCGGCCGGTGCCGAGGTGGTGGCCGCCGCGTCCCCGACTCCGAACGGCCGCCGTGCCGTGCTGCGGCACCCCTACGGCGGGATCTTCGAGTACGTCGGTCCCTGACCTCCGCCCCTCTGTGAAGCCCCAGGTCGGGAACCTGGGGCTTCTGCGTTGCCCGATCCGGTTCCGGAACCACGCGCGGCCTGCGCGCCACACGGTCCCCGCGTGGCCCGAAGTGGGTGCTCCGGTCGGCGCGGGGCTCCGTGCCGGATCCGGTCAGGACGTCGTATCGCGCAGGTCGGGGCGGTTCCTGGGCAGTCCGAAGCCCGCCATCTCCTTCTCCTCGTAGGACAGGAATCCCAGGCTTCGGTAGAACGCGTGGTTGCGCCTGCCCTCCGCCGTCGACTCGTGGTCCGTGGACAGGAGGAAGAAGCGGCAGTGCGAGTATCGCCGCATGAGGTGCCCGACCAGGGCTCGGCCGACGCCCTGCCGGTGATGGGCGGGGTTGACCACGACGTCCTGGACGTAGCAGACGTGTTCGTCGTCGGAGATCGTGCGGGCCAGGCCGAGGAGCCTTCCCGAGCCGTCTCGCGCCGTGACGACCAGGTGGGAGTTGGCCAGGCCCCGGCACAGCCTGTCGACGTCGCGGGTGTAACCCTCCCATCCGACAGACTCGTAGAGGTCCAGCATTTCCGCCGGATCGAACACGTCCTCCGTCGCTACGAACACGCCGGAACCTCCCACAGTGCTTCGTGACACGTCAGTTCTCTCCCGTTCCCCGCTCGGACGGCCCGGCGGTCGTGAAGATCCGGTCCAGGTGGTGACGGAGCACCGCGATCGCCGACTCCGGACTCCGCTGGCCCACGAGGATGCCGGTGCCCATGGTCGCCGCCATCGCGAGCAGGCTGATCGCCTCCGTACGGGCGTCGGCGTCCGGGTCGGCCAGGCCGGCCCCCTGCGCCTGCTCGAGGAGTCCGGTCAGGGAGTCCTCCGCGGCGTCGGGGCTGTCGATGAAGGGCTGCGCGGCCAGTGCCCCATCGGTCACGGACAGGATCGCGTAGGAGGTGTACAGCAGGTGGAAAGTACGGCTCTCCCCGTCGGTCGGCAGCGAGGCCAGCAGCAAGGCCTCCACAGTGGCCCGCGGGCCCGGGTCCGGACCCGCGGCGGCCAGGCGGGCACCCGCCCTTGCGGTGAAGCGCTCGGTCAGGTGGTGGAGACCGTAGAAGAGCAGCTTCTCCTTGGTCTCGAAGTAGTACTGCACGAGGCGGAGCGACACGCCGGCCTCCGCGGCCACCTCGCGCATGCCGACGGCATGCAGCCCCCGCCGCCCCGCGACCTGGATGAGCGCCTCGGCGATCTGAGCGCGCCGCTCCTCGTGATCCACACGCTTCGGCATGTTCCCGTGTCTCCGCCTGTCGTCGATGGGTTCGCGCTCCACTGACCGAATCCTTTCATGATACTGCTGTACCACATTGATGATACGGTCGTACCACGAAGAACGGATCTTCACAGGAGGTGCCGCCGTGCCCGAGACCACCGCCCGCATACGCCGCGACGTCGGCCGCTATGTCAACGACGCTCTGCGCGACCGCTTCTTCGCCGCCGCCGACGTCCTCTACGCGATGGGGGCACCTGTCCGCTCCGAAACGGATGTGGAGACCAGCTTCGGCACCACCCACGTCTACCGGTACGGGCCGTCGGACCCCGCCGCCGACTCCCGGACGCCGATCGTCCTGATCCACGGCGCCGGCTACAGCTCGGCGATGTGGTATCCCAACACCCCCGGGCTCAGTCTCGACCGCCCCGTCTACGCCCTCGACACCCCGGGCGACGCGGGCCGCAGCGTCCACCGCGAGCCGATGTGGCAGCCCGAGCGGGCCGCGCAGTGGATGGACGAGGCCCTCGACGCGCTGGGTCTCGACCGGGTCCACCTCGTCGGCTCCTCCTACGGCGGCTGGCTGGTGCTCAACCAGGCGCACCGGCGGCCCGGACGGCTCGCCTCGGTCACCGCCCTCGACCCCGGCGGCCTGGAGAAGGTCGGCCTGCGCTTCTTCGCCTGGGTCTTCGTGAGCCTGTTCGCCACCTTCGCCCCCAAGGCGCTGCGTCCCCGGCTCGCCAAGTGGCTGGACCAGCCGGTCATCGCCGTCCCCGAGATGCGCGAGTGGATCCAGCTCGGCGCACGCGCGTACCGGATCCGCCGGCCCGCGCCGCTGCCGCTGACCGAGGACGCGCTGCGGTCCATCCGTACCCCGCTCTACGTCATCATGGGCAAGCACAGCCTGCTCGTGCACCCCGGGCGGCAGCTGGAACGCGTCCCGCGGCTCGTCTCCGGAGCCCGCGCCGAGATCATCACCGCGGCGGGGCACGGCCCGCAGATCGACCACCCCGACGTGGTCAACGCCCGCATGCTGTCCTTCATGGAGGACGTCGACTCCCTCGGCCCCGCTGCGACCGGCGTGTAGGACCGCGGCAGCGCGCGACGGCGCCGGTGGCATCACGCAGAGGCTGCCTCGTGCGGCTTTAGGCACCGCGAGCCCTTCAGACAGTCGCCCGTGGAACGCGGCAGATGTGCGGTTCCTTATCGCCCATGGCGGAAGGCGGTGGCGAACCAGGTGTGAACGGGAGCGAGTGTGGGTGACGCGGGCCAGCCGTTGATCGTCGCCACGAGTCGCCAGTAGCGCTCGGTGTGCGGGTCGGTGGCCGTCTGCAGGCGGGCGAGGAGCCAGCGCCGCAGATCGCCGTCGTCGGCATGCTCGAATGCGTAGCCGTAGAGGCCGCCCAGTGAATGACCGAGGGGTGCGTCTTCGGCAGAGGCCGAGAGGACGCCGGCGGACACGGCTTCGTCGAACCGTTCCCGCATCGCGTGGTCGAGAGCGTCGTGCAGCGCGCTGACGTCCTGTGGGGAAGGCTCTTGCGCCTGGTCCGCGGCTGTGCGGCGCAACGCGGTACGGAAGTCCGCGTTCTGGCAGAGTTCGGCGAGTTCCACCCAGGCCTCGGCCTGTTCGGGCGCGGGATCGTCGGGAAGCTCGGGAACGGCGGATCGCATGAGCGACACGAACTCGGGGTTGTCGTCGAGGTCCCCGAACACGTCGTCGACGAAGTCGGAGACCAACTGGTGCCGTTCGGCTCGGCAAAGCGTGGCGAGTCGGTTCGGTCGGCGGGACGATGCCCTTGTCGGAGTAGAACCGGATGGTCTTCACCGTCAAGCCGGTCCTGTGGGACAACTCTCCGATGGAATAGAGCGTGTCGCGTTCCATGCCCCCAGCTTGCTGTCTCCCCCCACGGGAGACTCAACCGGAGGCCAGGATTTCCTGCGAGGGCAGGGCTCCACGCGCCTTGTCGGCCATGCGCCGGACGGTGTCGCCCACGACCGCGGCGTCTCGGTACGGCCCGGACGCTGGCCGGCCCGCTGTCCAGCCAGGCCCGTCGTCCGGTGCCGAACCCTGGCACGCTCGCCCGGCGGAGACGAAGACGCGGTGGACCTTCGGGGAAGGAACACTCACACCGCCGACGGGTCTACGGCGGGCGTCGAACGGGTAGCCGTGGGCCCCGATCAGCGACAGCCTCAGGTCGTCGACATGGATCGGCAACGGGACACCAACGCCGAACGGGCCCTCGCCGGAGCCGGATGGGCGCCGCCCACCGGCCGCGTCGGCTCGATCGATCCGACGCAGCCGGGCAGCGACAGGGCAAACGCTGCTTGATGCGGCACTAGCCTCGGCTGCGCATCATCGACAACAGCAGTCCGTGGGTCTCCTCGTCGGCGGCGACCACAAGTCCACGGCCCGCCTCACCTGTCGGGGCACCGTCGATGCCGGTGACGACGCAGCCGGCGGCACGGCACAGAGCGATACCGGCCGCGAAATGCACGCTGCCGGAGAGGTCGCCGCCATCGGTGACATACGCGGCGCGCTTGCCGGCAGCCACCCAGGCCAGCGCCAGCGTCGTGGAGACGACGCGCGGCCGGAAGCGTTCGATGAACTCGGAGCGGGCCAGCAGATCCACGGCCCGGAATCCCGGCGCACTCGGAAACGGCGGATCCAGGTTGACATCCACCAATCGGGTGGCGGACGTGGGCGTCAGCAGCGCGTCGTCGGCCCCGTCACGCCGCACCCAGGCGGTCTCCCCGTCGGTGAAGAAGATTTCGCCGCTGAACGGGTCGGCCACGGCCGCCGCCCCGTCGCGCAGCGCCACGTTGACGGCCACCAGCATGTTGCCGACGGCGTAGTTCAGCGTGCCGCACAGGGGATCCACCAACCACTGGCGCACGGCGCCGGCGGCGCCCTGCTGCCCGCCTTCCTCGCCGAGCACCGAGTCGTCGGGCCGTGCGGCACGGATGACGCCGAGGATCTTCTTCTCGGCCTCCACATCGGCGGCGGTGGCGAAGTCCCCGGCACCCTTGTCGATGCGGTCGAGTCGCCGGCCGTACATGTTGCGGATCACGTCCGCGCCGGCCCGCGCCCCCGCTATCGCGACCGCAGCGTCGTCGGAACTTGCGTATGAGTTGATCATGCCGTGCAGCCTACTGAGGCGAAACTGCCGCTCCGGCGGACTTTCCCGGTCGGAGTACTGGCACTCCAGCAGCGGTTCGTGTCCTGAGCCGGTTCTTCGCCGGCAGTGGCAGCGTCTGGCGGTGGCTTGTCGACGACGTCGTCAGGTGGGCCATGCCCGCGCGTCCTCCGCTCACCGCCTTGTGGGCCAGGTCCGATCGGATCCTGCCGCATCTCGACGAGCGTCGTCGGCTCCACCTGACCAGCGAGGCCGCAGCGATCGACCACGGTGGAATCGCCCTGGTGGCTGCAACCCGACCGCCGCCAACCGGGTGGTCACGTGCCGGCCCGGCATCCGTCGAGTTCGAGCCCGGCGTATACAGCTCGACAGGATGTTCCCGGCCCCACGTCGGAGGCTTTCCATGCACATCGTGATCGGACTGATCGTTGTCGCCGTCCTGACGGGCGCCTTCGTTCTTGGAGCACGTCTCCGGGAGAAGGAAGGCCCCTGCCCACGGCCGCAGGACCATCCTCGGCGACCGGCCACCGACCGGCCGCCGGGGGAGTGGTCCGAATACCTCCGCCCCGCGGCCGTCCCCCGGCGCGACCATGCGCACCGGCTGCGACCGCACCAGATGCGGGGCCGCACGGAACCGGTTCTTCCGAGCGACGACTGAATACGTCCCCACCACGGCCCGCTGTTCCCGTGTCAGGGGCCGTGATGTTGCGCGAGCGACAACGGCCGGCCCGGCCTGTGTCCGGGCCGCCGCGGACTCCTCGGATGCGAGGGACCGTCGCGGAGCAGCACCTCGCCTCATGCGCCGGAAGGAGTGGGGCGAACTCCGCGCGGGAATTGGAGTGTTCCCCCTCTGTCAGCTCTTGCTGACGGTGCAGCCGTAGGTCGAGGAGCCCGACCCGCTGTAGGCCTCCACGTCCACGTAGTAGGTGCTGGATCCGCTTGCCGTGCGGGTGAAGGTCACCGATTCGTCGGAGCCCGCGCCGTCGTTGACCGAGCGCTCGAGCGTGCTTCCGGTGGAGTCGAGCCAGTACAGATCTGCGTCGTAAGCCGTCGGGACGGCGCAGTTCACGGTGGCGGTCTGTCCGGAGGCGAGGCCGACCTTGAAGTAGTCGCGGTCGCTGGTGGACTTCATGCTGCCGGTGATCGATCCGGGGAGTGCCAGGGCGGTGGCGTCGTCGGCCGTGTCCCGGGTGTCGTTCGGCTCGCTCTCGGCGAGGCTGCCGCCCCCGCCCTGGCTGCCGCAGTCCGTCACGGGCGTGCCGCTGTAGAGGTTGGGGTCCGGCGTGCCGTTGGTGACGCTGCGCAGGTAGTAGCCGCAGGTGGGCCGGTTCTTGAAGTCGAAGGTCGTGCCGGGTGTGAGGCGCCAGATCTTGAAGTCGGAGTAGGTCAGCGGCTTGCGGTCGACCGCCTGCTCCGGCTGGTGGTCGCCGAGCACGACGTAGGCGTCCTTGCCGTACTGCGTGGCCATGCCGTTGCGGTCCAGGAACAGGGAACCCCCGCCCTCCTCCACCCCGACCGCCCACGCGGCACCGTTCGTGGTCAGGCCGTCCTTGATGGCCCTGGCCACGAAGGCCATGCTGCGGCCCATGCGGTCGCGGGCGACGAAGTGGGAGTCGTTGATGACACCGCCGTAGTTCGCCCACTGGAACATGCCGGTGGTGAAGCCGATGTAGCGGTCGTAGGGGTTGGCGAGCGCCTCGGAGCTGGTGACGCTGCCGTTGCAGGCGTCGTAGACGAGGGGACTGTTGATGTGGTGGCCGGCGCTTCCGCCGCCGGAGCCGCCGCCCTTGGCGACGACGGATTCGACGGACGCTTCGAGCGCGGTGCCCTTCCACGCGGCGTACCGGCACTGGTCGCCGCCGGCGAAGTAGACGAACTCGGCGTTGCGGACGTCCGTGTTGACCTGGCTGTTGTTCCCGTCGGCTGCCGCGGTGAGCGTCCACGTCGTACAGGAGTTGACGCCGGTCAGGCCCATCACGGTGTCGCACTCGGGGGTCCGGCTTCCCGACGTCGGGGCCGATCCGGCCAGGACGACGACGTCGATGCTGCCGGAGCCGCCGCGGATCTCGTCGACGGCGCGGGACATCGAGGCGGCCACGACGCCGCCGGCGCCGTTCATCGTGAACGCGGGGCCGTTCCACGACGTACGGCTGACGTCCGAGGCCGATCCGAGCCGGATGCGACTGGCGGCTGCTTCCGAGGGGTGCTGGGCCGTGAGGGTCATGGCTGTGGCGAGTACGGCCACTGCGGCCATGGGGGCCGCCTTGCGGGCGAGGCGTAGTGGCATGGGTCTGCTCCTGAACGGGGGAGGAGGAACGCCAAGACTCCGACAGCCGAGCTTTCGGCCAACTCCTTGGCGATGTGGGTTGGTAGCGGAACATACAAGCAAGCCTTGTAAGGCGGAAGATGTAAGAGCGTCTTCTTTCGTGAGCCTCTCGATGGACGGCTGTTATGTCCGTCAATCAAAGCTTTTGGGTGATAGGACTGAAGGGAAAGTGTCACGTTACGTGAATGTAACGTGAGGTACATCTATGCAATGAGCTGCTCGATCTGTAACTTCCTGGGTGTGTCCTGACGGCTGAAATCCGTTGGCGAAGAACCCCCGAGAGGTCCGACCCGATGCGTACTCGTGTTACCCGCCCGTTCGTGGCTGCCGCTGTAGCGGCCTCGGCCCTTGTCACCCTCGCCTCCTGCGGCGACCCCGACCCCGCCCCCGCGGGGAACGCCGTGGTCTCGGTCGCCGGTGTGGAGATCAAGAAGGACCAGGCCCTGCACGACCTCCTCCCGGACGCCATCAGGAAGGCGGGGAAGGTCCGGGTCGCCACCGACGTCCCCTACCCGCCCTTCGAGATGTACGTGAAGGAGGGAGGGACCGCACTGACCGGCCTGGACTACGACCTGGGCCAGGCGCTCGGCGGCAAGCTCGGCGTGACCTTCGCCTTCGCCCCGCAGAAGTTCGACGGCATCGTTCCGGCCATCCAGGCCGGCAAGTTCGACGCCGCCATGTCGGCGATCACGGACAACAAGGAGCGTCAGCAGGTCGTCGACTTCGTCGACTACTCGCAGTCCGGCTCGGGCGTCCTCGTCGCTGAAGGCAACCCCTCCGGGATCGAGAACCTGGACGACCTGTGCGGCCTGAAGGTCGCCGTCCAGGCCGCCACCAACCAGCTCGACCTGCTCAAGTCCCACCAGGACGCCTGCGCGAAGGCGGGCAAGGGCAGGATCGACATCCAGACCTTCCCCAAGGACTCCGACGCGCAGCTCGCCCTGCGCTCGGGCAAGGCCGTCGCCCAGGTGCTGACCAAGCCCGCCGCCGGCTGGGTCGCCAAGACCGCCGACGCCGGCAAGGCCTTCGACCTGGTCGAGGACCCGACGGCGCCCGGCGGCTACAACGCCTCGCCCAACGGCATCGCGATCAGCAAGCAGCTGCCCGAACTGACGGAAGCGGTCCAGAAGGCACTGCAGGCGCTCATCGACGACGGCACCCTCGTCAAGATCTACGACAAGTACGGCGTCGCCTCGATCGCGGTCAAGGAAGCCACCAGGAACGCGGCGGTGGACTGAGCATGATCGACACCAGAACCCCCGACAGCGCCACGACCGCCGGTGCGACTGGTACCCACGACCTGGAGATCGTGCCCGTTCGCAACTACGGACGCTGGATCGCCGCCGTCGCCTCGCTGCTCGCCCTGGTCGGACTGATCGGTTCCCTGGCCAAGAACGACAACCTGCACTGGGACGTCGTCGGGAAGTACCTCTTCGCCGACCTCGTCTTCGACGGCCTGGCCACCACCTTGTGGCTGACCGCCGTCGCCATGCTCCTCGGCCTGGCGCTCGGCACGTTGATCGCCGTCATGCGCCTGTCGTCCAGCCCCGTGCTCTACGGTCTCGCCGGCGCCTTCGTATGGGTCTTCCGCGGCACCCCGCTGCTCGTACAGATCATCTTCTGGGGTTACGCCGCCGCCCTCTACAAGTACGTGAAGATCGGTGTCCCCTTCACCGACATCACCTTCTTCCAGGCCGAGACGAACAGCCTGCTGACCCCCGCGATCGCGGCCCTGCTCGCCCTCGGCCTCAACGAGGCCGCCTACGCCTCCGAGATCGTCCGGGCCGGCATCCAGTCCGTCGACCCCGGCCAGACCGAGGCCGCCCACTCGCTCGGCATGCGGCCCGCGCTCACGATGCGCCGGATCGTCCTGCCCCAGGCCATGCGCGTGATCATCCCGCCGATGGGCAACGAGACGATCAACATGCTCAAGATGACCGCCCTGGTCTCGGTCATCTCCGCCCACGACCTGATGTCCAACATCCAGGACGTGTACGCCCAGAACTACCAGGTCATCCCCATGCTGGTCGTCGCCAGCCTCTGGTACCTGGCCCTCGTGACCCTGCTGAGCATCCCCCAGGCGTGGCTGGAGCGCCGTTACGGACGCGGCACCGCGCGCGACGGACACGTCTCCCCGCTGCGCCGCCTGCTCGGCGGAACCGCGGGCCCGGCGGGACACAAGAAGAAGAAGGAGGAGGACCGATGAGCACCCCCATGGTGCGCGCCGAGGGCGTGTGCAAGCACTTCGGCAGGCTGGAGGTCCTCAAGGGCATCGACCTCACCGTGGAACGGGGAGAGGTTTGCTGCCTCCTGGGACCCTCGGGCTCGGGCAAGTCCACCTTCCTGCGCTGCATCAACCACCTGGAGAAGGTCGACGGTGGAAAGCTCACCGTCGACGGCGACCTCGTCGGCTACCGGCAGCAGGGAGACAAGCTGTACGAGCTGCGCGAGCGCGAGGTCGCCGACCGCCGCCGCGACATCGGCATGGTCTTCCAGCGCTTCAACCTCTTCCCGCACATGACGGCCCTCGACAACGTCATGGAGGCCCCCGTCAAGGTCGCCGGAGTGGCGCGGGCGGAGGCTCGTGAACAGGCCCACGCCCTGCTCGAACGGGTCGGCCTGGGCGACCGTGCCGGCCACTACCCCGCCCAGCTGTCCGGCGGACAGCAGCAGCGCGTGGCCATCGCCCGCGCGCTCGCCATGAAGCCCAAGCTGATGCTCTTCGACGAGCCGACCTCCGCCCTGGACCCCGAACTCGTCGGCGACGTCCTCGACGTCATGCGACAGCTCGCCGCCGACGGCATGACCATGGTCGTCGTCACCCACGAGATCGGCTTCGCACGCGAGGTCGGCGACACCGCCGTCTTCATGGACGAGGGCGTTGTCGTCGAGGCCGGCGACCCCCGCCGGGTCCTCGTCGAACCGGAGCAGGACCGCACCCGCGCCTTCCTGTCCAAGGTCCTGTGAACGTGCCTGTCCACCGGCAGACGCTTTCCGGGCAACTGCTGGCACTGGCCCGCGCCCGCCAGAACCGCTACCTGGACGACCTACGAGAACTCGTCTCCATCGACTCCGGCTCCTACGACGCCGAAGGCGTCAACCGCGTGGCCGACTGGGTGCAGCACAGGCTGACGAGAACGGGCTTCACTGTCGAACGCGTCCCCTGCCCGTTCGTAGGCTCCCGCGAAGCCGGTGACGTCGTCGTCGCTCGCAGAACCGGTGCCCTCAGCCCCTCGGACGGGGGCCGCAAGATCCTCCTCGCCGGACACATGGACACGGTCTTCGACAGGGGGACGGCTGTCGACCGTCCGTTTCGGACGAAGGGGCGCCTCGCACACGGCCCCGGCGTCAGCGACGACAAGGGAGGTCTCTTGGCCGGCCTCGCGGCACTGGAGATCCTCGACGCCGCCGGCATCGAGACCTACGACGAGCTGGTCTTCCTGGCCACGCCCGACGAGGAGATCGGTTCCCCGGCCGGCAGACCGGTCATCGAACGGACCGCCCACGGCATGCACTACGGCCTCGGCCTCGAATGCGCCCGTGAGAACGGCGACCTCGTCATCGCCCGCAAGGGCGTCGCCGACTTCCGCCTCACCGTCACCGGCCGGGCCGCCCACGCCGGCATCGAACCCGAACGCGGCGCCAACGCCGCCCTCGCCGCCGCGCACCTGACCGTCGCCCTCCAGGCACTCAACGGCCACTGGGACGACGTCACCGTCAACGTCGGCATCGTCCGCGCGGGCACCCGCGCCAACGTCGTCTGCCCCCAGGCCGAACTCCACCTCGAAGTCAGGGCCGCCACCACGGCCGACGTGGGGCGCGTCACCGAAGCCATCCAGTACGTCGCCGACCACCCCGCGGTCCCCGGCACCTCCGTGACGGTCGAACAGCTCGACCTGTGCCCACCCATGGAGGACACCCCTGCCTCACGCCGCATGTTTGACCTCGCGAAACAGGCGGGCGAGACCCTCGGCGTGCGCTTGGGGGCCGCGGCCACGGGGGGAGTCGGCGACGCCAACCTCATCGCGGGCATGGGGGTGCCGACCCTGGACGGCCTCGGCCCTGTGGGAGGCGCGGACCACACTCCGGAGGAGTGGCTGGACACCTCCAGCGTTCCCCAGCGGGTCGCCATGCTGGCCGCTCTGATCGCCGCCCTCGGCAGCGCCGGCGGTTCTTGAACCACCCACAGCCCGGCAACCACCCACACCCCGGCAACCACCCGCACCCCAGCGGGCCGACGTACGTACCGCCCGCCTCGTCTCCGGCAGTCTCCCGACGCCCTGCCGGACCGGTCGGGGCCCCGTACCACGGAAGCGGGGCCCCGACCACCCCTCCACCCATCCGATTCACGGAGGCACCATGCGCGCACCGACCTGTCCCGCCCGTCGCACCGCTCCGGCCTGCGGCATCGCCATCGCCCTCCTCCTCACCGCACCCGTCGCTCACGCCCAGCCCGCCCGTCCCGCGGACAGGGCGGGCTCCCTCGTCCTGGTCGGCGGCGCCCTGAAGGACGACAACGCGGCGGTCTACGGCGAGATCGTCAAGCGTGCCGGCGGCCCCGCGGCACGCATCGGCGTCATCACCGCCGCCTCCGTGCCCGAGAGCCAGGACCCGGACGCGGACGACCCGGACCTGTGCAGCAACTCGGCGTGCAACGGCGCCTACTACGCCGGCCTGTTCGAGAAGCACGGCGCCGCCGACGCCCAGTGGATCCCCATCGATCTCGACCACATCGCCAACGCCGACTCCGATGCCGTCGTCGCCCAGGTCAACTCCATGACCGGCTTCTTCTTCGGCGGCGGCGACCAGTACCACTACCTCACCACCCTCCTCCACGGCGACGAGCACACCGACTCCAAGGTCCTCGCCGCCATCCGCGCCAAACTGGCCCGCGGAGCGGTGGTCTCCGGCTCCTCCGCCGGCGCGCAGATCGCCTCCGGGCCGGACATGGTCAGCGGCGGCGAATCCTACGAAGGCCTCCGCGACGGCAGCGCCCCCGGCTACTTCGACGACCCGACCCGCCTCGGACACATCCCCGAGGGCGGCTTCGGCTTCCTGCGCTCCGGACTCGTCGACACCCACACCGGGGCCTACGGACGCGAAGGCCGCGCACTGCGCCTGGCCGCCGACACCGGCCACGACCGCGTCTACGCCCTCGAGGAGAACACCGCCCTGGTCGTCGACGCCCCCGGCACCCGCGACGAACGCCTGAGCGTCCTCGGCACCAACGGCGTCGCCATCCTGGACCTGCGCCACACCCACGCCCGCACGACGAAGGCCGGCTGGTCCCTGCACGGAGCCCGTTACACCTACCTCACCGACGGCGACCGCTACACCGCCCGCACCTGGTCGGCCCACCCCGCCCCCGGCAAGAAGCCCGTCACCGCCGACGACACCAGCCCCGTCCCGGTCAACACCGATGTCTTCTACTCGGCCGCCAACCCCGGCGGCAAGCCCTACTCCTTCCGCACCACGACCCGGGACCTCGCCGTCCGAACGCAGCGAACCGCTGTCGCGACCACTTTCGAAAGCGGCCCCCGCTTCACCGTCACGCTGACCAAGCCCCACGGCTTCCGCGCCCTGACCGGGGTACCCGGCACCGTCCAGACGCTCATCGGACTCCAGGTCGCCGTCGCGCCACGGTGAACCCCGTCCGACTCGCCGGTTCGGCCGTCCCACGGCCGGCCGGACCGGCACGCACGGCCGGGCCGGGAACGTGACGGCCGGGAGGAAGGACGAAGTGACCGCCGGCCACCTCCCGGGTACGGCCGACAACGGAGCGGCCTTCTCCACCATGACCGGCAGAAAGGCCGTCGGAGAATCCGGAAAGCATCACCCTCCTAGAGCAGTCCCAGGCGACGCGCCGTGTCCTCACCCGCCTTCATGTGTTCGTGAGCGTCCGCACCCAGGCGGTCGAGAACTGATCCGATCAGCGCTTCGATCAGAGCCAGGGTCGGTGTCAGGCTGTCGTAGGGCGAATCGGAGGTCACCTGACTCGTCAGTACGACATCCGCCTGCGCCGTGGCCGGGGACAACCAGGGATCGGTGAACACGACGACCTTTCCGCCCCGCTCCCTGACCAGTTCCGCGACGGCCGTCTTGTCCTCCTCGTAGCGCCGGTAGTCGAAGAGGACGACGACGTCCTTGCGGCCGAGTTGGGTCAGGGCGGAGACCCGCTCCACGTGACCGTCCGGCAGGAAGGAGACGTACTGGCGCAATTGCATGAGGTGCAGCCCCAGATACTGGGCCAACAGGTGCGTGAAGCGTCCTCCCACCAGATGGATGCGCCTTCGCGGATCCGACATGAGCGCCACCGCCTCGTGGAACTCGTGAGTCGTCAGTTCTCTGAAGGTCTTCTCCACCGCCCGCAGCACGACGGTCGACCCTGGCACGGCACCTTCGCTCCCGTCCGCCTTGCCGGAAGCCGTGCCGTCCCGGGCGCCGGACGTCTCGTAGAGCGTCACGGGAGACGCGGTCCGTGCGTCCAGCTCCGCCCGCAGCGCCGCCTGCAAGTCGGGGAAACCGCGATAGCCGAGCCTCGAGGCGCAGCGCAGGACGGTGGGCGCCGAAACCGAGGCCCGCTCGGCGATGGTGGCCACGGTCTCGAAGACGGACGCGGGGTACCCGGCCAGAAGCACGCGCGCGACCTTGCGCTCAGCGGGGCTCAGGTCGCCCAGCCTGTCGCGGATCTCATCCGCGAGGGTGCTGCTCACAGCTCGCTCCTGTTCTGGCCCTGCGTTTCGGCCCCACCGCTGTCCGCTCGCAGAACACCGGACGCTCCGGCCGTACGGCCGGGGTTCGGGCCACCGGGTGTCCGACCTGCCGACCTGCCTGATGCACTTCGGCACGCATCAGGGCAATGTGGACGTGAACCCGTTCTCATGCAGGCAAATGTACCGTCCGTTACAGGCGCGGCGGGATCCACATTCCACGTCTCCGGCAGATCGCTGCCGCAGAAGACGCAGACGAAGTCCTCCTCGCGCACGATGTTGTGCTCCTGGCAGTCGGGACACCGTCGGAACACCACTTCATGGGTGAAGCCGGAGGGCCGCCCGAGCTCTGCGCCGTCCAGAGCATGAGCGACCGCCGACCACGAGGTGGCGTCCGGGCAGTACCCGGTGGACTGGTTGCTGACCTCGCTCACGGTCCACCGGCCTGCCTCACGCGTGAAGCCGATCTCGCCGGCGCTCAGAACCATGTCCCCGCCGGCGCAGGCTACGTGCTCACTTCGCCGCGGCGCCAGCCGAAGCACACCGTCCGTGTCGACCACGAAGGTGAACGGTTCGGCCAGTTCTGCTGCCGATCGCCCAGTGATCCAGCCGTCGAAGTCGGCCGCCGAGCCGACCCGGCGCCCGCCGCCAGGCCGGACCACAGCCTTCAGCTCGACCGGTCCGACGTATCTGTAGATCCGCCCCCGCGCAATCACGTCAGCCAACTTAAAGCACTGACGAAGGCGCCAGAGGAGGCGGCTGGCCACGAGCGCCACGACCCAACGACGGCGACGTCCGTCACGCCCAGTCGGCTCCCAGCGCCCGTAGTGCGTCCCGCTGCCGCTGGTCGAGCTTCTCTCGCCTCGTTCTGGTGTTGGAGATCCATACCCCCAGCCGTACGGGCACCGGTTCCGTCTCTCCGGCGACCGTGATCTCCTCGGCGTGGCCGCGCGGGACAGGCCGATGGCCTTCCCGTTCGACCCACTGGGCCAGGGCCGCAAGGCCGCGCTGGAAGGCTTGCTGTGCCTTACTCGGTGCCTTCTTGGCCGCGCCGCCCGCTGCCGGGGCCGGTGCCGGTGCCGGGGTGGGAGACGGCGCCTGGACGCCGAGTGCGGTCAGCCGTTCCTGCTGCTCGGACGACAGCTGCGTCCAGGTGCCCGGGTTTCTCTGCCGCTGCAACCACCATCCGATGTCGTCGCCGTCGAAGACGACGCCGGGTGCGATGTGGGGCAGGGCACCGTCGGCGTCGACGAGGTCGGTGAGGACGCGGTAGTGGCGTTGCCAGTTGAGTGGCCAGGGGCAGTTCCAGTCCGGGTCGACCTCCGCCAGCTGCGCCGCGCGTACGGCGGCTCGCTCCGGGTCTTTCCCCAGACCGTCCCTCCGGCGGAGGTTGGCCATGTGCTGCCCGACGGGCACCAGGCCCCCGGCCTCGCTCTCGCCCCACACCGTGTCCTGCCGCGGCGCGAGGTGCCCGGTGGCCCGCCGGTAGGACCGGAGGACGGCGAGCTTGTTCTCCCACGCTTCCTCGCTCGGTTCCCACACCATCCCGGCCTCCGGCGCGTCGAGGAGCTCCTTGCGGTGGGGGTCGAGCTCCCCGGCCCGCAGGGTCTTGCGCTGCTGGTGGACCCACCTCCCGAGTGGGAACGCCCTGGTCGCCCCCACTTCGATCTCGACGTCGTACGGGACGGCGTAGAGGCCGGTGATGTCGTTCTTCGCCCGCCAGCGGATGAGGGCTCGGTAGCCCTGCAGCCACACCAGCGATTCGGGCCGGTAGACCCGGGTGCGCAGAAAGGCGGCGATGGTGGCGGCGTCGCGTGGGGTGGAGAAGTGCAGCAGCGCGGACTCGGTGGCCGTGCCGGTGCCGTCGTGCTCCTGGTCCCCGTCCTCACCGGCGCCGACGATCCGCCGGTCCTCGTCGCGCTGGACGTGGATCGTGCGCTTGCCGCTGGTGAGCGCACGGGAGGCGAGCTGCTCGACCAGGTGCTCGTCGTGGCTGCGTAGACCTTGGAGCACGGCGACGAGCGGTTTGAAGCCGGCGGAGGCGATCATGTCGGTTGGGTCCTCGCCGGGCTCCAGAAACACGGGCACGATGATCCTGGCGACCTTCGTGGTCCCCTTGCGGTCGAGTCGGAGGGCGCGGCCGATGTTCTGCACGATCTCGACCTGCGAGCCGCGGGTGTCGGCGAAGCAGATCGCCTGTACGCCCCGTTCGCCGGTGATGTCGACGCCTTCCCCGAGCACGCGACAGCTGGCGAGGAACGCCCGGTGCACCCGGCGCCCGGCCACGTCGATGCCGTTCGCGAACTGCCGCAGCACCTCGCGCCGCTCGGCGACGAGGTGGTCGCCGCACAGCCACGCCGACCACACCCGGTCCGGCGGTACGTGGCGGCCGGCCTCGAGTTCGTAGAACTCCGCGTCGATCGACGAGGCGGGCGGCCCCTCCGCTTTCGCCAGGTCATCGACCGAGATATCGCCGGCATACAGCGCGGCGGCCGTCTCCGGCAGCTTCTCCGCGAACGCCGCCGCCTCCTCCACCTTCTGGTGGAACGTCATGACGGTCCGCAGGTTCCACGCCGCGGCGTGCTCCAGCAGCGCGGTCTGCAGCAGGGCCAGGCGCCGGCCCCGCCGCGCCTCCTCGGACTCGCCGAGGACGGGGGAGGGGTCGCGGATCTCCAGCACGTCGATCTCGAATCCCGCAAGGATCTCCCGCTCGATCGCCTCCGCGAGCCCGAGTTCGGCGAGCCACGTGCCGTACGTGCCGTTCGGGTCGTCGGCCATCGACGCGATCTCCACCTCCCGGCCGCCCGCACCCCTTCGCGGCTGGGGCGCCGCCAGGATGCGCGGGGTCGCGGTCAGGTACAGCCGGAAGTCCGCCGGGATCCGGGCGTTGTCATGGATCGCGGCCCATGGCCGCCCGAGGTCGCCGGCGGTTCCGTGGGCTTCGTCCACGATCGCGAGGTCGAAGCCTGCCATCCGCTGCCCGTAGAGCCGCTCCCCGCCCGCGAGTGCGGCCTCCAGCGGCCCGCGGACCTTCCGCCCGCCCGCCGTCGGGTCCTCCGGGTCGTCCCGGTCGACCAGAGACGCGTATGTGGCGAACACGACCACCGGCCCCGTTCCGGCCCACAGCGCGAGCTGGATCGGATTCGTGGTGGTGCGCACCCCCAGTTCGTTCAGGACCGGGTCGTTCTCCAGCGAGCACACCGCGACCATCGGCGTCCGATGCCCCACCGCCCGCCAGGCCCGGGCGGTCTGTACGAGCAGGTCCAAAGTCGGGACGGTGACGAGGATCCGGCCGTCCGCGAACGATTCCAGCGCGCATGCGGCGGCCGTGATCGTCTTGCCCGACCCGGTTGCCGACACGATCGTGCTCCGGGCTCCTTCCGGAGGGACAGGTCGCTTTGCAGGGAATCCCACCCACCTACGAAATGCCGCCCGCTGGTCCACCTGGTGTTCCCTGAGCGAAATCACGCTCCTTGCTCCCTGCCCTATGATCGCCGCCATGATCCATCCCGTCGCAGGGCCTCCTACGTGGAAGCATCTGGCGTCCGCTCTCGCCCTCGCCGCCCTGATCTGGGCAGTCTGGTACGGCATGCAGCCCGTCTACCCGTCGTGCGCCTACTTCGGCAATCATTCCTACGAGAAAGCTGTCGAGTACGGTCAATGCGATCCACCGAAAACAAGATTCAGCACCTGGGCCCAGTAGACGACCCCCAGGATATCCCGTGATTCCACCATCTCTATATGCCGCATCAACCTTGCAGACGCCTCGCCCCCTCGCCGACGGATAAGGCCCGCCCATGACCGCCGACTGGTACATCCTCATCGAAGAGGACACTCGAACCACCGAACGCGCCGACGGCACGGAACTCAAACTGCACCGCTGGATGCTCGCCGGCACACACCGCATCGGCCCGGACCACACAGAAGCGGCCGCGGCCGCCGAGGACGCGGCCCTCCACTACCTGCCGGGCATCCTGGCCCGGCACGCACGCCCGGGAGACGAGCCTGCCCGCCATGCCCTGCTCGCCCAGGACGGAGCATGGATCGTGCTCGTGAAGCAACGCCACCGCGAATGCCATATACGGGTGACCACGGCCCGGCTCGTGCACTCGCGGGAAGAGAAGGAAGCACCGCCGAAGAGCCTGAAGGAAAAGTTCCGCAGTGCCATGGAGGGCCCGCCGCCTGCAGTGAAGCCCTGGACCTGGGCACCTGAAGACAAGACCGATCAAACCTGACAACCTCCCGCTTCTCGGTCACCGGCCCGCGTGGGCCGACCTTCAGGAAGTGCAGGCGCGGCCGGAAGGACCTTTGAAAGCAGGAGAGGTGCAGCGGACCCTGTCTCTCCTCAGCGGGGTAGTACTCCACTCTGTTTTGTTTCTTTCCGGAGGACAGGGGCCCGACCCGTTCCTGCCGTGGCGAAGGTGCGGTGACGCGAGCGGCAGCCTCGTACCAATGCCCGATCGGTTTGAGCGGCCCGGCGAAGAGCACGGCCCGGGCACGATCGTGAGGCGGTGCGAGTGTGGATTTCGGGTATACGGGCGGCAACCGGTGATGCTGTCGTCCGAGGGGCAGGGGGAGTGGTGATGGAAGCGGCCAAGTGGTCGGTGGACCGTGAACGCCTGGAGCGGTGGGTTCCCCAGGGCGAGCGAATGACAGCCGGCTGTGCGGTGACATATGGACGTGCGCTGTGGGGCCTGGTGCCGCGGCGGGCTTCACTCCTGTTGACCGACCGCCGGGTACGGGTACTGCGTCATCGAGGCAACGACCTGCGCTACGCCGTACGCGGTGTCTGGTTCGAGATGATGCGGGGCGAGGCCGAGGCGGTGTGCCGGGATCCCCAGGTGCGGGTGGAGTTCGACAAAGGACAGGAAGTCGAACTGCGCGGACATGACGGCAGGGTGGAGCGTCTGCTGATCAGCCAGTGGGACGGAGTGCACGCGGAAGCCCTGTACGCGGCGTTCCCTTCCAGGGAACCCGACCCGCAGTGACGTGACGACAACCGCACCCCCACCCCCAAGCCGGCCAGGCCCGGTCCGCGAGGCCGGTCGAACGGGACTGCGGGCGCAGCCGGAAGGGCCCTTCGGGGCGGGGGAGCGTAGCGGGCCCGCCGTCTCGGGGCCGGGGTGCAGCAAAAGCCCGGGCCCTCAGCGAACAGCCCTACCGTTCCAGTAAGCGCAGCGAACGAGAAGGCACCTTTACCGCGACCGGCCCGTGCTCGTTTCACCTCCCGACTCGGGGGCATCCGGCGGTCATGGACACCTCAGCGCACACCGAAGAAGCAGTCGAGACCCAGGGCGACGAGCACCATGTCGTCCTGAGCGCCGATACCAACGGTGACGGCAAGCCCGACGTGTGGATGACCGACACCACCGGTGACGGGAAGGCGGATCTCTACCAGTTCGACACCACCGGTGACGGGCGGATCGACGTCACGATCGTCGAACGCGCCGAAGAGCCCGGTACCGACCGCCTGGTCGTCGAAGGCGACGCCGGACACCCCCAGCAGGCCTGACCCCCTCCCACCCTGCCCCCGCTTCTGCATGTAACAGGGCGCAGCGGGGTGTACGAGCAGCATCCTCCCGAAAGGAACCTCGACATGCTGGGCATAGCCGCCGCTGTACTGTTCTTCATCGCCTTCCTGATCAACGCGGCCGACATCGGCACCAACGACGTGTTCTCCTCCACGAACGTGATGCTCCTCGGGCTCACCGCCCTGGCCCTGCACCTCGCCGGTATCGGAGCGGCCCGCACCAACCACACCACCGGCAGACGCCGACCCTGGTCCCGCCACTGACCCCTTCCGGTCAGTGCTCCAGTGCGACTTCGTGATCTATCCGGCCGAGAGGGCGGCAAATCGTCGCTGCTGGTGGCTGCGCCGGGCTGTGGCCTGGTGGTTTCCGCACCGGTTCGACCAGTTCAGCAGCCTGCACGGGGATGTGTTCGGCGGGTTCAACAGGGTGCCGAACAGGTGGCGGATCTCAAGAACGGTCAGGTCGATGGGGTCGGGGCTGCGGGCGGGCCGTTTCGGCTGTGCGGTCCTGGCCGGTGTCGCGTCGGGGGCAAGGGCGGCCAGGAATGCCAGGGTGAGTACGGCCAGGGTGATGCGCCGGTGCCAGGCCGAGGCGGGCAGGCGGTCGGCGACGGCATCCGCCCGGATAGTGGTCCGGCCCTGGTTGCTCCGCACTCGGGTACTGCAGGCGACGGCCAGGACGTGACCGGTCCGATGGGACTCCCACAGGGCCCGCAGGCCGGGCCTTGGCCGTACGCCTCATCGCCGGTCACCCAGGACGCGCCGATACCAGTGTCCAGCGCGACCGCGATCATCTGCCCGGTCGGCATGGGCTTGGTCGCGAACTCCACCTGGTCGGGCACCCCGGCACGGGTGCGGCGCTCCGCGTTCCTGGACCAAGGTGTGTCGGGCAGGTAGGGCCCCCACAACGTGCCTGGCTGCCTACCGCGCAAGGTCATCGAACCGGATCACGAAGTCACGCTGGAGTACCAGGCTTGTTCTTTAACCTCAGGTTGCCGCGGAGTGCTTGCCGGTGGGGAAATTGCGGTGCGTGTCGGCGCCACGCCAGGGAGACTTGCGGACATGACCGAGAAGATCACCCGCATCAACCCCGAGCAGCTGCATGAGACGCCCGGCTACCACCACATCACGGTGGTGGAGGCAGGGCGCACGGCCTACCTGGCGGGGCAGTGCCCGCTTGATCGGAACGGTGACCTCGTCGGTGCCGGTTCCCTCGAGAAGCAGGTCGACCAGGTGGTCGCGAACGCACTCACTGCCCTGGCCGCGGCGAGTGCCTGGCCGCAACACGTAGTGCGGTCAGTGATCTACGTGCGGAGCGACGAGAGGGACAACCTCGGAGCCGTATGGCATCGGCTCACCGAGTCCGCCCTGGGGCCGGCGTTCACCACCGCCAGCACGCTCTTGGGCGTTGCCCAGCTGGGCTTTCACGGACAGCTCGTCGAGGTGGACCTCACTGTGGCCCTGCCCGACTGACTTCGAACCGGCTTTGTCGAGCAGGGGCGATGTCGCTCGTCGATGGGTTTAGGAGGTGCCGGGGCTCTTGCCAGGGCAGCATCGGGATGCTCCTGGTGAAAGGTGCTGGTCACGCTGCGGATGTCGAAGGTCGAGCTGTACGCGGCGATCCGGCATGACCATCGTGGCGGCATGTCGATGCGGGAGCTTGAGTGCAAGCACGGCGTGACGTGGCGGACGGTGCGGAAGGTGTTGGACTCGTCCTGGCCGGAGCCGCGCAAGAAGCTGCCGCCGCGGGCGATCGGACGGGACCGCTGCAAGCCGGTGATCGATGAGATCCTGCGGGCGGACCTGGACGTGCCGCGCAAGCAGCGGCACACGGTCGCCCGGATCTTCCACCGGCTGGTCGAGGAACACGGCGCCGACGTCTCCTACAGGGTGGTCCGCTCCTCCGCCGAGGCCCGGAAGCCCGAGATCCTGGTCGAGTCGGGCAAGGCCCCGCTGGAGGCGTTCGTCCCCCGGACTCACCAGCCCGGTCACGAGGCGGAGGTCGACTTCGGCGACGTGACGATCCGCCTCGCCGGCGAGCTGGTGACCCGCTGTCTGTTCTCCTTCCGCCTGTCGTATTCCGGCAGGGCCGTCCACCGAGGTCTCCTCGCTCGCCGAGCTGAACGAGATGGTCGATCAGTGGGACCGACAGGACGACGCCCGCCGGATCGGCTCCAGGTCCCGGACCATCGCCGAGGACTTCACGCTCGAACGAATCACTGCTGATGCCACTGCCGGAGGAGCCGTTTGAGACCGGGAGGCTGTTCACCCCGCGAGTCGACCGCTACGGGCAGATCCCGGTCCACGCGAACAGATCCCGGTCCCCACCCGGCTGATCGCCAAAGGCGCCTTCCGCCTGGAGCTGGACCACTACTTGAAGGCCCTGGTTCGTAAACCGGGCGCTTTGAAGAGCGCCCGGCGAACGGTGGCGATGGCTCAAGGTCTCGGTCTGCGAGACGGTGCCCGATGGGGATGGGCGGATCTGTGCGACCTGCGGGACGCCTGTCCGCTCGTACCAGTACCGCTTCTATCCGCCTGAGTCCTCCATGTTTGAGCGGTGCATCGGGTTCGCATGGTGTTCCGGCTGCCGGATCTACTCCGGCGCGATGGTTCACGTTCCCCGGAAACGAGTACTCGTTGATGCGCTGTCATCGCTGCCCGACGACCAGCAGGAGCGTATTAAGCGGAGCGAAACCAGGTTGATCGAGTACCTGGACAGGCAGGCCCGGGGCAAGAGTTCACCATCCGGTCGCTGATGGTGTGGCAGCCCGTCAGGCGACGCCGACGTCTCCTTCGACGGCGGTGAGCCGGTTTTTGAGCCGGTAGCTGGGGCCGTTGATCGGGACGACGTCGCAGTGGCGGAGGAGCCGGGCGAGGATGGCGGTGGCCAGGCCTTCGTCGCCGAAGACCTGGCCCCACTCATTGAAGCTCTTGCTCGAAGTCAAGACAATCGCAACCTTTCCGCACCTTTTTGAGATCGGCTGGAAGGCGAGGTCGCCCTCCTCGCGTTCGAGCGGTGGGTAGCCGACTTCGTCGACGACGAGGACATGGGGTCGCAGGTAGGTCTGGAGCTTGCGACCGAGGCGGCCGGTGAAGTCGGCGGCCTTGAGCTGGCGGACCATGTCGTCGAGGGCGGTGAAGTGGATGTTGAACCCGGCCCGGCAGGCCGCGACGGCCAGGGCGACGGCGATGTGGGTCTTACCGACCCCGAGCGGGCCGAGCAGGGCGACGTTGGTCTTGGTCTCCGCGAACGACAGGGTGGCCAGGTCTCGGAGACCTGGGCGGCCGCTGACTGCTTGAGCAGGGCCTGCGGCGGGCCGTACTCCTCGGCGGGCTTCGTGGATCGCGGTGTCCGTTCCGGGCCGGAACCGAGTAGAGGTTGGAGTCGAAGGCGGCCAGGCAGTCCTTGCCGACGTGTCGCAGGTGCCGGTCGGCCACCACGTACGGGTCCGGTGGCAGTGGCCGCAGGGCGGCGTGATCCCGTGCGGTGCGGGCCCCGATCACCTCGCCGTGGGTGCGGTGGGTGCGGTGGATGCGGTGGGTGCGGGCCCGACGCATCGGCACCCAAGCAGTGAACGCGGCGTCGAGCTCCTCCAGGCAGGAAGATGCCCGGCCCGCCAAGACATGGTCACGCACGATGCTCACCTGCCGCTCGACCCGGCCCTTGCCGGTGGGACGGTAGGCCGCGAGCACGTCGATGTCGAAGTCGTAGTGCCCGGCGAACGCCACGGCCTCCGGATGCAGCGGTACCACCCCACCCGGTGCGACGTGCCGGCGCACGACGGTCTTGGTGCGGTCGTGGACGGTCGCCTTCGGGGCACCTCCGAAGTGCGCGAACGCCCGCCGGTGGTAGTCCCGGAACGTCATCAGGTCCTGCGTGGTCGTGAAGCAGTAGAACGGATCGCGGGAGGAGGACAGCACCATGTGGAAGGAGTGGACCTCCGGAATGCCGAGGTGGGCGAGGATCCGGCCCTCGTCGCCCCAGTCCACCTGGGTCTGGGCGCCGGGGGCGACCTCGAACCGCCGCAACTGCAGCCATCGGTCAGCTTCCATGACCATCGCCTGCCGCCCTCCACCTCGGTCACCCGTCAGGCAGGCAGAAGGATCCTCAACGCGGCACGCAGACACGCCACGTTCCTCTGTACGTTCACCCGTACGTAGTTCTGCACTTCCGCTCGTACGCGGACAGCCCGGCCCCTCGGCCAGCCGTCGGCGACGGTGACGTCCCTGTACGAGTGGCGCCTGGCGCATCTTCAGCCGGGCACCAGGCCGCTGCCCTCGGTGTCTCACTACGACCAGTTGCTCCGACGCCGCCGCACCAGCGGCAGCGGCCACCGTGAGGGAGAAGCGCAGTGACCATGCCCCGCCGGCGAGGCTTGACCGAGCAGGCCGCCGACGCCGCGATCGACTCCGCCTGCTGCTTGCTGCGGGTGCCGTCGATCCGCAACTGGTTCTCCGAACATCGACCCCGCTACCATCCACACCCTCGCCAGCTGCGAATGGACCAAGAAGAGCCAGCGACTCTGCCTCATCGGCGACTCCGGCAGATGAGCAGGTGGGACGTGCGCTGGGAACCGAAGCCGCGATGAAGGGCTACCGCATCCGCTGCACCCTCGCCACCAAGCTGGTCAACGAGCTGGTCGAGGCCGCCGATGAGAAACAGCTGAACAGGACCATCACCCGCTACGGCCGCGTCGACCTCTTCTGCATCGACGAACTCGACTCCATGGAACTCGGCCGCCACGGCGCCGAACTCCTCTTCCAGGTCCTGACCGAGCGCGAGGAGAAGAACAGCGTCGCCACCGCCTCGAACGAGTCGTTCGGCGGCTGGACGAAGACGTTCACCGGCCCCCGCCTCTGCGCGGCCATCGTCGACCGGTTCACGTTCAACGGCACCATCATCGAGACCGGCACCGACCCCTACCGCCTCGCCGGCACCCGGGCACGAGCCGGGGAGCCCGCCAAGGCCAACTGACATCTGTCGCTGCCCGACTCGACGGCCTGCCGCTCTGACGGGCGGCGGGCCGGCCCGCATTCGCGGGCTGTCCTGTCGCGAGATCCGATCGGCTCAGTCTTCAGGGCTGTCGTCATCGAGCGGACGCAGACGACGCCGGGCCTCCTCCAGTCGCACGTCATGGTCGGGGAAGAACAGCGCGGGCAGCATCTTGTCCAACTGGCCGGCGATCCGATGGATCGGTGCCCATGCCGCCGGATCGTCGACCGTGTTGCTGAGGTCGGTCATCTGCAACCGCTCCAACCAGTCCGACAGGATCGTCGCTTCGTCGCGGGTGAGCTTGATCGTGACCCCTGTCTCTTCCACCCCGGCCCCACCCCTTCGAACAGGCGACTCAGCGCTCGACGACACGACCCACCGATCGCCGGCTCCGCGAGATCGACCAGTCCTCATCGGGGCCGGACACGTGCCGTCATCTCTCGTCGGCATTCCCGAGCCGGTTGATCACAAACCGCCTCCGCAACCCATCGACAAACGCTTTTCCTGGGGATGAACGAAGCCGGCCGGCAGTCGAAGTCCTCTCCACCTGTCCAGGGGAGGAGTTGGATGCCGGTGAGTTCGCGGAGCGTGTCGTTAGCCTGGGGGTGTGTCGGGACGTGTCATTCCAGGTCGTAAGAACGATGTGATCACTTTGGAGGCTGCGGACGCTCTGTGGGCTGATCTGACGGCCGGTAGTGCTGTGCCGACGGCTTCCTCGGTGCTCGCCTGCTCTGCTGTCGGTGTTCAGACAGGTTATGCCCTGCTTGGTAGCCGTGTGGTGGTAACGATGAAGGCAGGTGACGGCCGGTGCGTTTCGGAGGGCGAGGTGCGCCGGGCCGCGGCGGAGCTGTGTGCGGTGGAGGTGGATCTTCAGGACCTCGTCCGTATCGGTCCGTTCGGCGCTATGGCGAAACAGGAGCACGGTAGGGGAGTGCTGCTGGGGTGGCGCCGGCGCATCGTCCGTGAGCTGCAGGGGTTGGGCCGGCCGGAGCAGGCGGTAGGGGACGGAGACGGCGGGGCGGGCCATCTGGCAGGGGTCGACTGGCGGCGAATACTTGTAGAACACGACAGTGGCCGAGCAGGACGGACATGGTGGCTGCCACGTTCTGCGGTCAGGCTGCTGGACGCGGCAGAGCATGCCGAAAGGCGGTGGCTGCAAACGGCACGGACTGACCCAGGGACCGCGGAACCTGCTGAGCCATGCTCTCCGCGCGAGCAGGCTCCGACCGTCGGCAGCCGGCAGGCAACGAGGCTTGATCGTCCGGCTGCTCCCTTGCGCCCGTACAACGAGGAACTGAAAGGCCTGCTGTATTCAGTGCTCAGCAGGAAACCCGACACCTCCCGCAAAGTGGCCGGATGGGTCTGCGCCGTCTGCCACACAGCACCCGCCACCGTCCTCGACCACTGCCACGAACACGGCTACGTCCGCGCACCCCTCTGCCAGTCCTGCAATACGCAAGAACGCCCCGACCATCTCTATCCCGACGACATCCGCGTCACCGACCGCTACACACGCCTGTTCGCCACCCACGCCACCGACTGGCTACGCCACTGGCACCGCTGCCCCGGCTGCCGCACCCGCACCACCCTGCCCCTGCCCCACCTCGCCGCATGGACAGCCCACACCGCCTGCCGCTCCCTGCGCCCCACCCACCGCGACACCCACAGCTCCCGCGGACGCAAACCGTGCGGCACCCTGCGCGTGACCTGGACCGGCAGCCACCACGCCCCACACTCCTGCCTGCTCACCGTCAAAGTCGACTTCTGCCCCTCCGGCGAACACCGGGACCTGACGCAAGTCCCCTACCGCCAAGCCGCCGAACAGTTCCGCATCTGGCTGGCGGAGACCGCCCCCACCGTGGCCGCCGCGGCCGGCCCCGACCGCCTGGACGACCTCCCCACCCAATTCCGACCCGTCATCGCAGACACCAGCGACAAAGACCTGGGACTGTTCTGACCACACGACGCCAGCGTTCTCTTGGTCTGCAGGGGAGTGAGCCCTGGGCGGTGAGCCTTTTCCAACCTGGCATCCGCGCTCGGTCTCCTGCTGGATCTCACCGCAGATCTCTCCCGCCGTTCACGGTTCCCAGGCTACGGCGGGCCGGGTACGGGTCATTCGCCGCCGCAGCCGCCGCACCCTCCGCAGGAGTCGCCCACAGGAACGCGCGGAATTCCTCGAACCTGGGACGGTCGGGGATCTCGTACGCCTTCACACCGGGGCGCCTCCGATTCCCCGGACGAACGAGGTGAGTACCGGGTCGCGAGGCATCCTGCCCGGGGAGGCGAGCCGCAGGCCGCCACCGTGTGCCCCAGCTCCCGGTGCGCGGCCCCCCGGCCGCCCGGCGGCGGTCGGGAGGCCGGATGCGTCCGGGGTAACCGCGCACCGCCCGCCTGGGCAGAGGCGGCGGTGCGTCCACCCCGTCAACGCTAGGGCCCGAGTGCGAGCGCGGCCTGCGCTACCTTGATCACTGAGTCCGACGCACTTCAGCCCTGCGCAAGCCGTACGACCCTCTGATCGAGCAGCGCTGCCGCCGGCCCTTTCCGAGCTGTCGGTGCTGACCGTGTGCTGGACATGCATGCGCGACGACGAAACTCCTGACAGGCGGGTTCTCGACCAAGATCATCCGTGTCTGTCAGGAACTTCGCGTGCTTGTCCACCCGTCCTCGATCGATCTCTCCAATCGCACTCTGCAGTTCCTGACCGGTCGGTTGAAGGCCAAGCAGTAGGAGATTGGGAGGCGTTGGCGGCGTCTTCCCGCCTCGCGACAGGCCCTGCTCGCCTTGGTCCATCTACGCTGCGGTGACACCTACGCCCAGTCGGCCGCCGGGTTCAGCGTCGGGATCGCGACTGTCCACCACTACGTACGCGAGGCCGTCGAGGCCTTGGCCGGTTCCGCTCCGCCCCTGGCCGTGACGATCCGGACGATCCGGACGAAGGCGTTCGTCATCCTCGACGACACCCTGCTGCCGATCGGCCGCATCACCGCCGACACCCCCTACTACTCCGGAAAGCACAAGCGCCACGGCATGAACGTGCAGGTCCTCACCGATCCGTTCGGGCGGCTGCTCCGGGCCTCGTCGGCTCTGCCCGGCTCGACTCACGACCCTACCGCCGCGCGACAGCACGGAATCATCGAAGCCCTCACCGAAGCAGGACTCAGATGCCGGGCGGACAAGGCGTACCAAGGCGACGGTGGACCCGTCCGCGTCCCGTTCCGGGGCCGGCGCCTCAAGCGGTGGAAGCACTGCCACAACACCACCCACTCCAAGATCCGCTGCCTCGGTGAGCAGGCCAGGACCACCCTGAAGGGCTGGCAGCTCTTGCGGAAGCTCCGCTGCAGGACCCGCATCACAGCGATCGTCCAGGCCGTCCTCGTCCTTCACCACGCGTCGGCATGAGGTTGGAAAAAGCTCACGCTCTAGTCGAGGTCGAGGTCAAGGTCGAGGTCGGGGCCGGGAGTGAGGTTCGGGGCGAGGGCGACATGCATCCACGACGCGGCCTTCTCACGGTGGGAGTGGCCGACCGGCTCAATGTCGCTCTGGTCGACGAGGCTGAACCCGGTCACCGTCACCATGTCGGACCCTTCGGCTTCGGATACCAACTGTGATCCGCAGTCGGGGCAGAAACCGCAGCGCAGGGTTGAGTAGGGGTTCCACCATTTCGGCTCCTCGCCGGAATTCGTCCAGATGAGGGAGTCCTTGGGGAATCCCACCCACAGCACGGCCGGCCCGCCGCACACCCGAGTGTCTCGCTCGCAGGAACACAGGTGCGGATCGTCAGGAATGCCGCTGACCTGGTAGGAGATCCGGCCGCACGCGCAATGTCCCGTCCGGGTCGGCACCGGGAGCGGGAGGCCGGCCCCGGAAACATCGTCCAGCAGCGGCAGGCGGCGGGTGAGCTTGGACGGTTGGTTCGCCATGGGGGATGTGTTGGTCATACGGGTTCTCGTTTCGGTACAGGCCCGGCCCTATGGGGTCGGGCGCGGGTTACTGGAGGGTGAGGATGTCGTCCCCGGTTCGGTGACAGGCCGGCGTACGGCCCGGGCGATGCCGAGCCGGGCACGGGCCTTGTGGAGGGCGGCGAGTTGGTCGGTGACCGCCTCGCCCCGGTCGAAGAGCTCCAGGGCTTGTTCGGGCGTGGTCAAGATCCGCAGGTGGGTGCGACCGGTGGCCGGATCGACGGGCGGGAGGCCGAGGCGGGTGAGAGCAGCGGCATAACGGAGGCGGACGTGCGGCGGCTTGTCGGGATCGGTGAGGTGCCCGAGGAGCAGCGGCTTGCCGAACTCGGCCGTCCGGTGCGAACAGCCGTCCCCAGATCTGGCGCATGGCAAGGTGCTCCGGGGCCGGGCCCGTACGGAAGGGGAAGTGGTGCCGGGCGCGGGCGGTGCGCAGGATGCCGGCCCGGTCCAGGACGGTGGGGGCGATCGGCAGGCCGTCCTGCAGCAGGGCGGGGCCGGCGGCGTTGATGCGGGCGCGGAGCGCAGAGCGCTGGACAGGGCGTGGCGGGCGTTGTCGGGGGACATCAGATCGGGCAGGCGGGCGGGCTCGACGAACTCGACGGCCTCGATCTCGCCTGTGCGGGGCCGGATGGCGGCGATCTGTTCGGCGCTCCACGCGCCGCCGTCGAAGACGTGCAGAATCTCGCCGGGGAACCGCAGGGCGGGGCGCGCGTCGACGCCGGCGGCGGAGACCCAGTCCACGGCGAGCCCGCGGTCGACGGTCATCGTGACGCCGAGCTCTTCACGCAGCTCGCGAGCGGCGGCGTGAGCGGGGGATTCGCCCCTGTCGACGGCGCCACCCGGCAGAAGGCAGGTGTCGCGGTAGCCGACGCGCTCGATCAGGATCCGGCTGTACCGGTCGGCGATCAGCACGGACGCCCCGGCCCACACGGCGGCCGCAGTGCGTAAGGCCCCGTACCTCTCGTCGGTGATCGACATGCTCGGTCTCTCGTCAGAGGCGGATGTGGTGGTCATCTTGGGTCTCCGATCGTGCAGTGTCCCTGCCGTGGGAGGGCCTGTCATAAGGTGAGACGGCCCGTCGTGTCGGGGGAGAAGCCGGGGCCGATCCGATTGAGCTGCTCGAACCGGATGATCTGGTTGCGGTCGGCTACGGGGGACGGGGTGGGGCGACCGACGCTGCGCTGCCCAGTTCCTCGAGTTCGGCGGCTCTGGCGGTCGGACGGTCTCAAAACGATGTGCGGGCATCGCTGCGGGGGTCTCCCACAGGGGGCAGTTCGTCGTAGAGGCCGGCTCGGGCAGAGCGCCGCCACGGACGGGCGCAGTGAAGGGCCATGCGGATGTCTTCGTCCTGCGCGTCGAGGTCGATGTCCGCGATCGCCAGGGCGGGACGGCCGTTCCCGGGACAGCGCGCCAGCCACCGGCCGCCGGGGGCTACGATCCCGGACGGCACCGTAGCGCTGAACTGGGCTGGAACGGAGTAGCCGAGCCAGTAGCCGTAGAGCGTTCCGTACGCCTGGGCGACACGGGCCCGCGGCGCGTCGTCGACCATCACCGACAGCAGGACGCAGTCGACGTCCAAGCGCTCGTACTCGGCGAAGACCTCCGGGAAGTTGGCCTCGATGCACAGCGCGAAGCCGAGCCGGATGCCGTCCACATCGAGGACGAGCGGCTGGTGCCCGGGGGAGTACAGGAAGGACACCTCGGTGTGCGACAGGAACCGCTTGTCGTACCGTGCGACCAGCCGGCCGTGGTCGGAGACGACGTAGAGGCTGTTGTGCGGTCGGTTCGGCGGCGTGAGCGGATGGATCGATCCGAACACCGTCCACAGGCCGAGCTCTCCCGCCAGCGCGGTGATCGACTCCGCTTCCTCGCGCAGGACATCCCATGCGGCACGGCTCCAGTCGGCCGGCACCGGCTCGCCGGCCGGGCCTGCCGCCATCACGTGCTTACTGGGGTAGGTGACCGCCCCCTCGGGGAACTGCACCAACCGCGCACCGGCCGCGGAGGCTTCGACCATCAAGGCCCGGATCTCCTGTCCGCCCGCCCGCAGTGCGCCTCGATCAGTGGGATCTTCCGGCACCGTGCTCTGCGCGACCGCCAACCGCAACGTCCGTGCCGCACCAGGGTGTTCGGCGTGTGCAGAAGTCGTCGTCATCTCTGCCTCCAAGTCATGCGGTGCTTCCGTTCGTGCGGTGCTTCCGTCCGGGCGGGAAGGAGCGGGTGGCGTGGCTGTCAGACGCTGAGACGGTGCGGATCGCCCGGTACTGGACCGGGGGTGAGCCGGGTGAAGAACTCGGTACGGATGATCTCCTCGCGTTCTGCCTCGGGCAGGCGGGCGAGGATGCCGGGCAGGGGCCGCTCGCGCGCAACCTCGCCCCGGTGGGCAAGGATCGCCCGCCACTTGGTTCCTGCCCACGGGCTGATGTCGACGGTCGTGGTCACGTACGCGTCCGGCATGGCCAGCACGCTTTTGCCGACCCCCTCCAGCAGGGCGCCGAGCCGGCCTGCCCCGGACTCCGAGTGCGTGGCCGCGTACAGCGTCCGTGGCTGCCAGGGATCGCCCGTCTCGGGGTACAGGTGCGCCAGGCCGGCGGCTTCGACGGCGAGCAGGGTGATCTGATGGGTGCGCCGGTGGTCCGGGTGACCGGTCAGCTGCCCGACCGCGTCGTGCGTGACGACCGCCTCGGGCCGGAAGTCACGGATGTGGGCGACGAGACGGCCGACGGCCTGGTCGAGGGACGCGTCGACGAGCCGGGGCTCGCCGGAAGCCGACTCGGGATCGCGCGCGTCACCGTAGCCGAGCAGACGCGGGGGGCCGGCGCCCAGGACGGCGAGGGCGTCGGCGAGCTCGGGTGCGCGCCGGCTCGTCGGCGCCCAGGTGGCGGTGACGACGGCGGTACGGGCGCCGGCGGCGTGGTGTTGCGCGAGCACACCACCGGCCAACAGACTCTCGTCGTCCGGGTGCGCGAACACCCCCAGCAGCGAGGGCAGGGACGGGGTCGGCATGGCGAAGAGTACTCCTCGAAACGATGGGCGGGCGGGAGAGGTCAGATGATCGGCTGCCGTCCGGCGGCGGTGAGCCGGTAGATGGTGAGCCGGCTCATCGGACGGCGCGGCTGCGTACGCCGCGTCGTCCACCCTTCGCGCATGCCGCGCAGAGTCTCGCCCAGACCACCCCCGCGCAGGGCCCGGGCCAGAGTGATCGCGGTCCACACACTCGGATAGAGAGGGAGGAACGGGGCGGGGAGGTTGCGGTGGGCGATCCAGATCCGGTTGCGAGCGGCGAGCCGGTGGTGCAGAGCGTGGCGGCCGGGTGCGGTGAGCGGGTGGTGCATGCGGATCGACGCCGCGTACCAGCCGCTCCAGCCCGCCTCGTACAGCCGCCGGGCAAGGTCAGGCCCCTCGTGGTACAGGAACATGCGGCTTTCCCAGCCGCCCACGGCATCGAAGGCGTCGCGCCGGATCAGGACGACGCCTTCGGTCATCGAGGTGACCCTGCCCGGCCGCCCCGGGTTCGAGGCGCGCAGCCGGGGGACCCAGCGGCGCGGCGTGGTCACATCGTCCGGGCCGGTCAGCCGAGGCTGCACCCAGGCAGCTTCGTGATGTCGCTCGGCCTCGGCGACGAGCTGGGCAAGGACGTCGGGACGCGGGAAGGTCGCGTCGTTGTCGAGGAAGTACAGCCAGTCGGCCGGATCGCCTGCGTCGCGCAGCGCGTCGGCGCCGGCGTTGCGGCCGCCGGGGATGCCGATGTTCTTGGGCAGGCATACGGTGAGCGTGCCGGGCGGGGCGACTTCGGGCCGGCAACCGTTGCCGACCACCACCACCCGGACGTCAACGCCGTTCTGTGCGAGGAGCGTTGCCTGCTCAGCGGCCGGACATGTCGCGGAGAGCATCTGCGGGGTGATGCCCTTGAGCCGGACGTCCCGCGCGGTCACGGGCACGTCGGCGGGCGGCCGCATCGGCTCCTCGAACCGGCCGACCTCGACAAGCCGGCCGGCCACAGGGTGCAGCGCCGGCGCCGCGACCTCGATCGGCTCGGCAGGCCGTCCCGCCGGGGTGAGCCCCTCGAAGTCGATCACCACGAGCGTCGTCACGGCGAAGCGGGGACCGGCCATCAGCGCGCGCACGGGATCACCTCCTGCCGACACGCCACGGGCTCCGCGCGGACGGCGCGGCCGTAGCGGATCCGGATTCCTCGGGCGTGTTCCTCGATGTCCGACACCAGGTGGTTCTTCCTTCCGTTCACGGGGATCAGGGGATCAGGGGATCAGGGGATCAGAGGCGCAGGGCGTAGCAGCGCAGGACGTCGAGGTCGGTGGTCCGTACGGAGGACCAGCCGGTCGTCAGCAGCTCGGCGTCCAGGGGAGAGATCCCGAGCTTCTGGAGGGCCGGGTCGGTGGTCGTGCGGCGGCCGGCGATCTCGGTGACGACCCAGAAGACTCCGCCGGGCGCGAGGAGGCGGCGGATCCGGTCGAGGAAGGCCGGCTTGTCGTCCGCCCACCGGTAGACCAGGCGACAGGTGATGAGGGCGTAGGCGGGGTACGGAAGGGCGGTGAGGTCGGCGGTGGTGACATCCAGGCACCGCCAGACCGGCCCCGCCCCGAGGACGGGATCGGAATTGTGGGCGGCGGCGAGCGCGACCGCGCTGGGAGAGCAGTCGATGCCGGTCGTCCGGTAGCCGAACTCGTGGTGGAGGTGGCGGGCCAGCGCGCCGTCGCCGCAGCCGATGTCGAGGGCGGGGCGGTTCCCACCGAGGTCGAGGTGCTCGGCCATCAGCCGCTTCTCGGCCGCGCACACCTCCCGATAACGGCGGCCGCCCGCCCAGAGCGGCTCCCAGTACGCGGCGGGCAGGGAGGGGCCGTCCCGGCCCGGTGCTGACGCTGCCGTGCTCACCGTGCCGCCTCCTCGCCCTGCGCGACAGGACCGTCCGGCCCGGTCTCCCAGTCCCAGGCGCCGACGTAGGCCGCCACCCCGCTCCGGCGGGCCCCCATGACGGCCGTCAGCCGGTCGAAGTCCCTCACCGGCATCAGCGCCCGCCACTGCTCCAGCGGCAGCGTTCGTACCTCGTCGTGCTCCTCGGGAGCGAGGACGATGCCCGCGAGCTGCTCGCCGGTGAGCCGCCCGCCGTCGAACACGAAGGTGACGGTTGTTGGCGGGAACCCCGGCCCCGGCAGGCCGAACACCGCCGCCAACAGCCGCGGCGGCCCGGACACCACCAGCCCGGTCTCCTCGGCGGTCTCGCGGACCGCGGCCTCCCACGGCCGCTCGCCCGCCTCCGCCGTCCCACCGGGCCACTGCCAGGGGTGCTCGGGGCTGTGGACGCTGTGGAGCTGCACGGGCCGGTCGTGCTCGTCGGTGAAGAACACGGCGGCGGACACGACCGCCTTCGGCAGCGTCGCCGCGTACTCCTCGGGATCGATCCTCTCCTCGGTCATCCCGCGCCCCCGTCCCGGCCCTGCGGGAGCTTCGTCATCCGCATGAGGGCCGGATCGCGCGCGAAGCCGAGCTCCTCGTACAGCGGCGCGGCCTCCTTGCTCGCATGCAGTTCGTAGAGCGTGACGCCCTCCCGTTCCAGCGCTTCCAGCAGCGCGGACACGGCCGCCCGGGCGAGGCCGCGCCGCCGGTAGGCGGGTTCAGTGGCCACGACGTGGATCCGGGCGGCCAACCCTTTGGGGTACTTCGGGGCCGACAGGACGGGGTGGACCAGTGCGAGTGCGCAGGCGGCCAGCCCGCCGTCCGGCGCGTCGACGACGCAGGCGCGGGCGTCGCCCCCGGGCCGCAGCCGAGATGCGAGCTGGTCGCGGCAGACGAGGAGCCACTCCTCGTCGAGCGGTTCGGACAGGACGAGTTGCGAGCGCAGCCGGGTGATCTCGGCGGCGTCGTCCGCAGTGGCCGGACGCGGCACGTACCTTGCTGCCGCGCCCGGCGCAGCAGTGCTCTGTGTCATCGCCGGGCACCTCCGACGGCGATCGGATGCACGTCCAGCGGCACTGTGTGCCGTGCGCCGCCGCTCACCGGGCACCTCCCGGGCGGTGGGCGAGCAGGACGTCGAACACCGTCTCCTCGACGAGCCCGTCCTCCTTCGCCGCGTGCTGTTCCAGCAGGGCCCGGGCCTCGATCTCGAACCGGGGATGCCTGTCGCCGAAGAGGTCGGGGCGGGCGAAGCTGGTGCTGCGCAGGTAGCCGATCACCTCGTCCGGGGTCCACGTGCGGCGGAGCGGGAAGCGATGCTCTTCGACCTCGCTGAACGGGGATTCGGCCAGGTCGTCCTCGTACCTACGGTCCGGATTCCTGTAGGTTCCGGTGCTTCCGGCGCGGCGTTCGGCACCGAGGTGGGACTGGATCAGCTCTCGCAGCGCGACGGTCCACGGCGCCTGATGGGTCCAGAGGCTGCCCTCGCCCATGATCGCCAGGGTGGCGCCGGGAGTGGTGACGCGGTCGGCCATGGCCAGGACGGCCGGGCGGTCCATCCAGTGGAAGGCTCGCGCGCAGGTGACCAGATCAGCCCGGTAGCACTCCTCGGGCGCGGTGAACTCCTCGGCCCGGACGGGATGGAAGGCGGCGGCCCGGCCCGTGAGAAGAGGGCGGAGGGCGATGCCGGCCTGATGAAGCATGCCCCGGTCGGCATCCACCAGGTCCAGGCGGGCGAGCCGCGGCAGGACAGGCAGCAGGGCGGCCGGCACCTGGCCGGTCCCGGTGCCCAGATCCAGCAGAGCCGGGCGGCGAATGCCGCGCAGAGTACCCGCGAGCAGGTGGGCAGCTTCGTCGGGCAGACCGGGACGGTGCCGGCTGTAGGCGTCCGCCGTGGCGTGGAACAGGGTCACAGGGCTTTCTCCGCGTGGTGCTCGGTCGGGCAGGGCGTGGTGGGCTGGTGGGGCACGGGCGTGAGCGGAGGCAGAGACCACTCCAGGGCGTGGGGGCCCGGGCCGGAGGCGACGTGCTGGGGCCCGCCGTCTTCCGGGACGGTCACCCGGTACGTGTCGGGTCGTTCGGCCAGGACCCAGCGGGCGTGGACGTCCTCGAGCTCGGCCCATACGTCCCGGGGCCCGTGGACGCGGACGGTGCCCTCACCGGGCTCGGCGACCGCCCAGGAGTGCTCGACGGGGGCGGCGATCGTCATCCTCTCGGCCTGGGAGTCGCGGACGAGTCCGGGCGCCAGGTAGGCGGCCGCGAGCCAGAAGCCGTACGCGTCGTCCGGCGGCGGCACGAGCCGGGTCGGGCGCGACAGGCCGGGTTCGGCCTTGATCCGGGGCCGCATCGGCGCCATGTCGAGCCACCGGTAGCCGAGCATGGGCCGGTATCCGCGCGGCCGGCCCCGCAGCACCGCCTCGACTCCGCCCGTCCTGCTCCGGGTGACCTGGAGCTGTCCGGGCCAGCCGGGGGTGCGGGTGGTGAGCGTCGTCAGCAGCCGCCCGCCAGGCGCGAGCTGCTCCACCCACGCCGGTGGGACGCAGGGCACGCCGATACCGGAGTGGATCCGGTCGAACACCTCTCCTGCCGGGTGCCCGTCGAGGGCGTCGCCCTCGACGACCGTCGCGCCCAGACGGAGCTGGTCGAGATTGCGTTGCGCGAAGGCGGCCATGTGACCGTCCCGTTCGACACCGACACCGACACCGACACCGACACCGACGCCGAGGCCGAGGCGGGGGCCGGTGACCGTGGCGGCGAGCGCGAGGGAGACCCCCGGGCCCGGACCGAGCTCCAGATGCCTCTGCCCGGGTGCTAGCTGTAGCGTCTGGAGCGCTTCGACGGTGGCCTGGCCGTGAGTCGACATCGACGTCATGTGCCCGCCGGTCGCCGGCCCGCGCGTGAGCGCGTTGAGCCGCTCCCCGTCGCGCTGCAGCAGGACCGACTCACCGCTGTGAATCAGGTCGAGCCATTCCTCCCGGTCGTCCGGATGCGCACCGTCGAGCAGACGCCATCCAATCGGCTCGACGTCCGGATCGCTTACCCGTATGTACGCGTGGGGAAGCAACACCTCCCGCGGCACGGACAGCAGCACCTCACGCAGCCGGGAGTCGGTCAGCACGCCCTCAGCCTCGAGACGCTCCACCATCGCGGCACGCCGAGCGCTTGTCGTGGCAGAGAGGTCAACAGACATGACGGTCCTCCTCCTGACGCGGTAGGCAGCAGGGCGCCGAGGCATCGGACATGGCAGTCGGGTGGCAGGCCCGAGACATCCACAGCAGGCAGGCCAGGGCCGGGTGGACACGGCGACGAGCACCGAAGTGGCCCGGGAACCAGGGGCGGCGACCGGTCAAGCCGGGGTCTGCCGCATGCGGAACGGGAGCACGGGCAGGTACAGCCGTTGAGCGCTGTGAACCATCGCTCCGCAGGAGACCTGACGGCGCAGGCGCCGTGGTCGGAGTCATGGTGTTCCGCCTCCCGTTTCGCGACGGGCCGGGACGTGCACCTGGCGTCCCATGTCCCGGAAGGGGCTGTGCGAGGACGCGGTCCACTCCGTTTCCAGGGCCGCCGCGTACGCGTCCTCGTCCGGGGCCCGGTCGCCGGGAAGGCGATCGTGGAAGGCGCGTACGCCCTGCCACGGGAGCAGCCCGATCGCGCGCCGGTTCTTCATCAGGATGCTCGACACCCCGCCCGGCGCGACCGGAGCGGCCGGCCGCGCCACGGCGCTGGCCGGCTCATCCGGGTACATCAGTACGCCGTGGCAGCAGACCGCGTCGAACTTCGCCACGGCGAAGGGAAGAGAGCACAGATCCGCCTCGACGAAAACGGGTGCCTCATGAACGCGCGGGTCGGCCGAGACGCGTTCGGCCGTGGCCCGGAGCATGCCGGAGGAGGAATCCAGGCCGGTCACCCGGTGCCCGGCCACCGCCGGTCGCAGCGTCATCTCCTTGTCCCCGCACCCGACGTCCAGGATTCGGGCACGCGGACACGGCAGCTCGTCCAGGAGCCGGCGGGCCACCATGTCGTGGCGCGGGCGGCCTCGCGCGCTGTGCGAACGGGTGGCGTAGGCGGCGCCGACCGCCGCGAAGTCGTTCACCGGGACCACCCCAGCTCGCTGTAGGAGCGGCCGGCCCGGATCCCCTCGATCGCGACCCGGGTGTAGGGCACGATCGGCTCCGGCAGGTCCTTGACGGAGAACCACTCCCAGCGGAGACACCGGTCGGGTTCGCGTACCTCGGGAGCGCCCTCCCAGCGGCGGGGCCGGAAGAAGAGCTGCATCCTCGGCCGCGCGCCGGGCCGATCGACGGTGTGCACCGTGTGGACGAGTTTGAGGTCGGCCGGATCGATGACCAGCCCGGCCTCCTCGTAGGCCTCGCGCGCAAGGCCGGCGGTCGCCGCTTCCGCCTCCAGGTGACCGGCGAGGACGTGCCACGTCCTGCCCGCGTACGCCGAGTCCGGGTGCCGCAGTCCCAGCAGGACCTTGCCGTCACGCTCCAGGTGGAGGTGGACGCCGACGACGTGCGGCACGGTCCCGGCCGGGGCCGTGCCGGGCAGCGGACGAGCGGTGTCCGGCGGCCCTTCCACGGCGGGATGCTCGGCTGCGTGGCGGCGGATCAGGTCCCCGAGCCCGGGGCTGAGCCGGAGCCGGTCGAGAGTGTCGACGGTGAACCACTTCAGCAGGACACCTTCACGAAGGTCCACCGCGTCCGCATCACCGTGCCAGCAGCCCGCGTGGACCACGACGGGCACCGCCAGGCCGTCGACACTGATGGCCTCCTCCACGGCGTACGGCGTCAGGCCGACCGGTTCCAGGCCGGGTGCCTCCTCGGCGAGTTCCCGGCGCAAGGTCGCTTCCAGACAGGAGTCGCCCGGTTCACGTCCGCCGCCGAGCAGGGCGAGGGTCCATGGCTCCCAGATGCCGTCCTTGTGGTCTCGCAGGTGGAGCAGGTAGCGGCCGTGGCCGTCGTGGATGAGCGCGGAGGCGTTCACCGGCTCGGGCCGGCCGTCCAGCTGTGCCTGGAGGAGCTTTGCGCGCAGTGTCGGCGAGGTGACCTCGGCCAGGGGCAGCCATTGGGCGCCGGACACTTCTTCTTCCTGCAGCGTGATCGCCGGAGGTTCCTCGCCGGCGAGGTAGAACGCGTAGCGGAAGTCGTAGTGCAGGTGAGCCGGTTCGTCTTTGGAGGGGTTGGCGTCGATGCCGTGAACGTCGATGTCGATGGGGGAGCCGAGCATCTGCGGGGTCAGGCACAGGACACCCGGTGCGATCCCGTCCTCTTCCGACACCTCGCGCAGCGCTGCGGCGAGCAGCGTGCGGTCCTCGGGCTCGACATGACCGCCCGGGGTGAGCGTCAGGCCGCCGGTGGCCCGGTGCTGGACGTGCAGGACCCTGGCCTGGCGGTCGATGACGACGGCGCTGCACATGATGTGGCCGGGCAGCGTCGTACGCGCGGTCACGTCGACAGGCTGTTCCAGCAGGGCGAGCAGCCCGGTCAGGGCGTCACGCTCGTCGGGATGACGGGCGAGGTAGCTCTCGATGGCTTTGCGGATCGCGGAAGAGCTGGGTGGCACGGGTATGTCCTCTCGCCTTCGATGTGGGGCGGTCGGTGCGGGCGGGTCAGCCCGCCGTCTGGTGGTCGGACGACCGGGTGCCGCGGGGGCCGGGAACCGCATCGGTCGCGGACGCGTGCCCGTACTGGGCGGCCTGGGCAGTGAACATGCCCTGATACAGGCCGTCGGCGCGGGCCATCAGGTCTTCGTGGGTGCCGTCCTCGACGACGCGCCCCTGATCGAGGACGTAGATGTGGTCGGCGTGCATGGTGGCGGCGAGCCGGTGGGTGACGAGTACGACCGCGTGCCCCTCCTCGGCCAGGGACCACAGCCCTTCGAACGCGGCGATCTCCGCATGGGGGTCAAGGGCGCTGGTCGGCTCGTCGACCAGCAGAAATGGCGCCTGCCGATACCTTGTCCGAGCGGACCCCAGCTTCTGCCACTGACCGCCCGAGAGCTGGACACCGCGCTCGTAGCCCTTGAACACGATCGAGTCCCAGCCGTGCGGCAGGCCCTCGACCAGCTTGAGCACGTCCGCTTCCCCGGCGGCCTTGCGGACACGGTCCATGTCCCGGGGACGGTCGCCGATGCCGATGGCCACGTTCGCAGCCGCCGTCATCTCCCAACGCGGGAAGTCCTGACTCAACAAACCGACCCCGGCGAAGACCTGGGCGCGGTCCGCCTCACGCAGTTCGACCCGCCCGCCCGACTCGTCCACCCACCACACGTTCCCCTCGGAGGGCAGCAGGAGCCCTGCCAGCACCTTCGTGAGCGTGGTCTTGCCCGACCCGTTCGCACCCACCAGGGCCGTGACCTTTCCCCGGGGCACCCGCACGCTCACGCCGTTCAGGGAGGGGGCGTCGGCCCCCGGGTAGGTGAACGACACCTCCTCTGTCAGGACCTCCAGCGCCGGCGTGGGCAGCGGCGTACCGGAGGACGGGATGGCGTTCTCGCCCGCCACCTTGATGGCGTCCTCGGTGTCGGTGAGGAAGAGCAACTCCTCGTACAAGCGGTTGACCTGCTGCACCAGCGAGGTGAGGCGCGCCGTGGAAGTACGGATGGCGATCACCGCCGTGCCGCCGATGGCGAGCGGCAGACCACCGGATGCCAGGAGCCACCACAGCACCCCGTAGCAGGCCAGCGACGCCACACCGGCGAAGCCGCCGGCGATCAGGTCCGTGGATGCCTGCGCCCGGGCCAGACGCCGCTGCTCGGCCTCCGTCTGCCGCGACATCTCCTCATAGCTGGACAGCAACTTCTTGCCGGCGGCGTGCACGCGGATCTCCCCGGCGGCGTGCGGGCGGGTCAGGTAGGCCAGCAGGGAAGCGATCGCCCGGCGGTGGTCGACCCAGTTCAGGCGGGAGAGGTACTCGCGGCGCGCTGAGCGGACCGCCCCCCACCCCTTGGGCAGAACGATCGCCAGCAGCATCGGCAGCAAGGTCCAGTGCAGCGCCGCGAGCACGACCGCGGCCGCCGCCATCCCGATCACCACATTGCCCACGCCGACCGACAGCCGGAGCATGCTGCGGGCCGAGTCCGTGCCGAACTTCCCGGCCTCCAGGACCCGCTGGACCTCCGGCCGCTCGGCAGCCTCGACCTCGACGTGGGTGACGGCCGTGTAATACCGGGCGGAGACCGCCCGTTCCACCTGCGGCTCCAGTCGACCCGACATCGCCGTGGACCATGCCGACAGCACCGCGGTCGCCACCGCCGCGACCGCGAGCACCGCCAGCGACGGCAGCGCCTCGCGAAGCTTGTCCGCGGTCGGACCGTCGGCGAACAGCCGCGTGAGGACGCTGTTGACCGCCACCAGTCCCCAGCCGGCCGTCATGCCCTGCCCGAGCTGCGCCGCCACGACCCCGGCAAGTGCGCGCCGGTCCGTCTGCCAGCCGGTACGCAGCACCATGCCCACCATGTGGGGCAGCGCTGCTGCCATGTGCCCGAAACCGAGCCGGGTCAGAGGGCCTTCGTGTTGGACGTAGGACTGGTCGTAGCGCAGTCGGCCGCCGTACAGCTCCTGCTCGGCGTCCGAAATGCCGGTCGTGGCCGTCGCGGCGGCCTTCGGTGAGTTCGCGGGCTCGTTGCCGTCTGGTTCGACTGACGTCAAGGTGTTTCCTCTCGTGGACGTGACAGGCGGGCCAGCATGGTTAACGACGCCACCACGATTTCGAACACATGTCTTTCGGACGGGCTGCGCGCGCCGGGGTTGAGCGGTTGGGCGAAGGTGCACGGTGCACCGACCCTTGTCGCGCAAGAACCTTCAGTCGACGGCAGGTTGGCCGAAACACCGATGCTCGGGCGTCGCGGCTCTGCGCGGCCGGCAGGAGCGCACAGGGTCATGGCTGGACAGATTGGCTCTGTGCGCTTCCTGGTGAGCACGGCGAAGGCCTGACCGGCGTACGGCGCGAAAGCAGGGATGGGCCCCCTGCCGACGGCGGGGCCGATGACCGGCCCGGGGGCTGCATGGACCGGTCACGGTGCTGATGTGCGGGCCGGCCGATGGTGAAGGGCCGACCGGTCACAGGTCCGAGAGAGGGGCAAGCCTTGGCTGATCGTCATATGGCGGTGCTATGAACTGCTGTTCTCCCCCCTGCCTCAGACGGTCACGGATGAGTTGAGTCTCGGGATCGTGTCGCTTCCTTCGACCGCCTCCGGCGGAGTTGAGCAGGTTGTGCGCGATTCAGATCGAGGCTCGGAGGGCCTTCCGCAGGAGCTCGCCGAACTCTGTGGGGTGCGTGGTCAGTCCGATGTGTCCACCGGGGAAGTGCTGGAGCTCCGTGCCGAGACGCTCGGCCAGGAAAGCCGCTGAGCGGTAGGGCAGTTCACCGCGTGAGTCCTGGCCACCGGCGATCACGAGCCGGTCCGACAGCCCCTCCAGCCGACGGATGTCCGGCGCGTAGGACATGAAGCCGGGCACGATCCGCCCGACGAAGTACGGCAGGTCGGCCATGGTCTGCTCGGCCCGCGCCGCTGCTTGGGGCGGAAGCTCGGGTTCGGCCTTCGGCTCGGCGGCGTCGTCCTCCTTCTTCAGGCCCGCAGCGAACACGGCCATCGCCGGCATGAGCCCTTGAGTGCGGAACGTGTTCTGCACGTGTGCGATGAGTGCGCGGTGTTCAGCCGCGTCCGGCAGGACCTCCACCACCGGCGGCTCGTGCGCCACAACCCGTGCGATGCGTTCGGGGTGGGCGGTGAGCAGGTGCAGGGCGGCGATCGCGCCCGAACTGGCGCCGAACACCAGGGCGGGCTCACCGGGCGACAGCAGTTCCAGTATCCGGAACGCGTCATCGGCGTGATCGGCCACTTGCTGCTCGGCGTCGGGGTCGTCCAGCGTGCTGCGGGACATGCCGCGGGGATCGTAGGTGGCGACTGTGTATGCGGCGGCCAGGTCGTCGGCGATGCCGTCGAAGGATGCCGCGCCTCCCGTCCCTCCGGGAATCAGCAGCACGAGCGGGCCCTGGCCTCGCACTTCGTAGTGCAGGGTCGCGCCGTTCACACGCAGGCTGCCGATGGTCGGGGCGGTCATGAGGAGTCTCCTTCTCGGGACGGGGGCCAGTGCTCCAGGAGGGTGTGCAGGGCGTCGAGCGCGCGGGTCCAGGACTGCTGTGGCGAACGCTCGTGCGCGAAGCCGCCCGCCGCTTCCAGGGCGACGAACCCGTGGAACGTGCTGCGCAGCAACCGGACCGCGTCGGTCAGGTCCGGCTCGGCCAGTCCGTAGCCGCGCAGCATGCCGTAGGTCAGCTCGACCGCGCGCCGTGGTCCGGGCGCCTTCGCGGCCAGCTCGGGGTCGATCTGGATCGGGGTCTGCGTCGCCGTGTAGCGGCCCGGATGCCGGTGGGCGTACTCCCGCCAGGCATTCGCGAAGGCGACGAGCGCGTCCTTGCCCGCTCGCCCGGTGGTCGCCTCCGCGATGCGGATGGTCTTCTCGTCCGCCGCCAGCAGCGCGATCCGACCGCGCAGATCTTCCAGGCTGCGCACGTGCGTGTAGAGGCTCGCGTCCTTCACGCCCAGCCGCCGCGCCACCTGCGACATGGTCACCTGGTCGAGCCCGACGTCGTCCGCCAGCTCTGCGCCCGCGACCGTCACCCGCTCCGCTGTCAGCCCGGCCCGCACCATGTACCCTCCCAAGATCCTTGAGATCCTAGTTTTAGCCTAGGGGTCCTAGGAAAGCAATCGGGGATGCAAGCCACAAGGACGTCCACGATCGGCGGCGGCCGTCCTCGGCGGCTGCCCGGTCGGGTGGATGGATCAAGACCTTTCCTCTACCACTGGCCACCGTGTGTACGATCCGCGCCCTGATGATCCCGGCTCGCTGGGACTGGGAAGGCGACATGCCCTGAACGATCCCTTCCCGGAAGTCCGGGTGCATGGAGGCCGGGTTCGGGGGCAGGAGACGGCGGAGCGAGTGGGACCGCTTCAAAAGGGCAGGGCCTGCCGGTCTTCCCCCCTTCCGGCAGGCCCTTGGGTTGTCGAACGGCCCGCACCACTGGGTGATGGTGCGGGCCGTTCGACATGTTCCGGCCCCGGCATCTATTGAACGAGCTTGCGGGGACGGTGAGTCTGCCGGGATTGCGCGGCTGGCTCTCCGCCGGGTCAGAGTGCGGACCGCCGCTTTGCCACTGCCGGGCGTCCCGCGCAAGATCACCGATGTCGACGTCGAGCGGGTGATCGTCAAGCCGTCCGCGGTTCCACCTGCACTTCACGCCGACCAGCGCGTCCTGGCTCAACCTGGTCCAGCGGTGGTTCGCCGAACTTCCCCAGAAGAAGCCCAAGCGCGGCGTCCACCGCTCCATCCAAGCCCTCGAACGCGACATCCGGGCCTGGCTCACCGACTGGAACGAACACTCCAGACCGTTCGTCTGGACGAAAACCGCAGACGAGATCCTCGACAAAGTCGTCGCCCACTGTCGACGAATCTCCGACTCGGATCACTAGAAGTCCAGCTCACGGACGGTCAGCGACCACCTGCCGTCGCCCATGAAGAGCAGCAGCAGCGGGCCCCCGGGGAGCGGGACCGTCGCCCGCTGCCGTCCGGTCTTGTTGAGGAGCAGGGTGGGGCGGGGCGAGAGCACCGTGCCGTCGACGACCTTGTGGCACTGGAGGCCGACGTAGCCCTCGCCGTCCTTGTCGCCCTTGAAATCGACCGTCAGGTCGGCGGGCCCGCCCGTGTACAGCAGGGCCTCGGGGCCGTATCCCTTCAGTGTCCCGCGCAGTCGGCGGGCGGCGCCCACCGGACGCACCCGCACGGTCCAGGCGTTGTACGCGGCCAGTCGCAGGCGCAGAGGACGGCCCTCGGGGGCCTCGGCGACGGTGCTGCCCGTGAAGTCCGGGAGCCGACTGCTGAAGAGGGAGGGCCCGTCGTCCTCATTGTTCTCGTCGAGGGAGAGGACCCCGATGTAGGTGTCGGTGCCCTGGTGCGTCACCTCGATGAGGACCGGGCCGGCCGGCACCCGGGAGTCCACGGTGACGACCGAATCGCCCTCGCCCTTGGCAGTGAAGGGCTTGAAGTCCGGCCCGAACTCCCCGTCCTCGCCGAGCCCCCGGGCACCGCCGCCCGACACCCACCCGTACATCCGGCCGGCGACCGAAGAGGCCCATCCGCCCTTGCCGTTCTTTCCGCCGCTGTCCGCAGCGGCCCACCCGTCCTTCGTAGAGGCGTTCACACCGCTCGCGCTACTCGACGAGGCTGGGTGACCGCCGTCGTCGCCCGCCGCGTCGCGTTCGGCGGGCAACTTCGCCACGCTGGTCAGCGACACCGGACCGGCAGCCACCGGCGCCACGGCCGGCTGCTTCACCAGACCCTGGGCCGGCTTCCCCACCGCGCTCGCGGCCGGCTCCTCCTCCGCGACCTCGACGCCGTAATCCGTGACGAGCGCCGCCAGCCCGGACGCGTACCCCTTGCCGATCCCGGTGAACTTCCAGCCCCCGGACTCGCGGAAGAACTCACCGAACACGACGGCTTCCGCGCCTTCCGGAACTCCCACCAGGTACGCGACGACGACCGCCCTGTCCGGGGCCATCGCGGCCAGGGAGCCGCCGGCCGCCGACCCGACGATCGCGATCCGCTCGACCTCCGCCTCCACCTCGTGCAGGGCGACGGCCAGCGACCCCCTGTCGTGCCGTACCGCGCCGGAGGGGTGAACGGGCTGCCCGGCGAAGACCATGTCCGCGTCACTCCGGACCCGGCCGTCCGAGTCCAGCAGCAACACCGCCACGTCCGCGGTCCCGACGCCGACCCGCAGGGTGACCGAAGGCACCCAGGAACTCTCGGTTATGTGACCCATGCCGCCCATCATGCGGCACGGGCCACCACCGGTCGATCTTCAAGGTCGTCTGGTCCCGGACCACTATGCGACCCATAGGGCGTCCGACATCAAGGAGTGACTGCCGCCGGCCCGCGCCCGGTTCCACCTGCACTTCACGCCGACCAACGCGTCCTGGCTCAACCTGGTCGAGCGGTGGTTCGCCGAACTCACCCAGAAGAAGCCCAAGCGCGGCGTCCACCGCTCCGTCCAGGCCCTCGAACACGACATCCAGGCCTGGCTCACCGACTGGAACGAGCACCCCAGACCGTTCGCCTAGGACCTGTCCTGGCGATCATCCGGTAAGGCGCCTCGGTGATACTTTGACCGGAATCGTGGGAAGGGGCGGGCGAATCCGTGGACAGTGACCTGCGGCGTGCGGTGGTCGTGACGCTTGGCGAACTCGGGCGAAGCGATGACTGGCGTGACCGGGCGGATGCCGGTCACAGCCTGGCAGGGTTTGCCGAGATGCCGGAGGCCGTAAAGCTACTGCTGAGCCTTGTGCTTGACAGTGGTGACACCTTCGTCACCCGGCGGACCGCGGAGGGCTTGCTTCGGCGAAAGGACAGGGTCGGACTGACGATAGTCGCGTCCGCACTGGCAGTCGCCAACGACAACCACGCCGATTACATCCACACTGCGATCGTCGATGTCTTCAGCATCTTCTCGGACGATCTGGACGAGGCGCTACGGATCTGCGACGAGATGTCGGGCGACACCGACGATCGTGTTGCCCAGGGGGCCCGTCGGCTGCACGAGAGCCTGGCAGAGATCGATCCCGTTCTCCGCCCCGCATAGCGGCGGTTCGATCGCTGTTGTGAGGTGCAGACCATCGACTACGGCAGCGCGGAACCTTGCCGGATCAGTGATACGGAGCATTCCCGTTGATCATGTGCGGAGCCAGATCGTGAGAGCTGCCGCAGTGGCGGTGCCGAGGTAGACGTAATGGCGCTTGTCGTAGCGGGTGGCCACCGTGTAGCGCCAGCCGCAGGCGATGGCGACCTCGGTGGCCGGGGCGAACGACTCCCGGTCCGCCTCCTTGACCAAGGGCTCGGGGTGTACGTCGACCGGCCAGATGCCGCGGCGGGTCACCGCGAGGTAGTCAGGGGTGTGGGCGCGGCGCTTGCCACAGGTCGCGAAGGAGACCTTCAGCGGTTGCGAGACGACGTCCATCACGTCGCCGGCGAAGTCCAGGGCCAGCGGCATCCGGCTCTTCGCCAGGCTCTTCGCGTCGTGGCGCCGGCCGATGCTGGTCAGGAACTGCGGGCCAGAACGGTGCCGTCGGTCCCGGCACCGGGTGAAGTGCCGCATGGGATCGCTCGTGAGCACCGGTTCCTGTACGAGATCGCGCACCGAGCAGAGCGCACCGTCCCGGTCTGCCCACCAGGAGACTGTCCACCGTCTCGTCCAGCCGTCTCCAGATCCGGGCCGGACCTGCCCGCGTCGACGTCCGCCGGCGCGAAAAGGTCCTCCCAGCTGCACTGATGCGACCAGACGGACTCGGTGCCGGCGGCCTCGACCGAGGCTTGTCCGGTAAACGATCTCCGACCGGGGTGTGCGACTGATCGGATACTGCTACGACAAGACTTCCGACGTGGGCTGAGGCTGATCATCTTGAGCGAATACAACATCTACGCCGGCTTTCGGGAGCCGCAGGCCCCCGGAGTCACCCTCGCGGAGACCCTGTGGGCTGATCTGGAAGCGGCCTTCGGCACCGGGTTCTCCGGTGACGCCGGTGGGCAGTGCCCCTCCTTCACCTGGGGGACTACGAGCGCTGGCTGAGCGTCTGTGTCTCGGTGCCGCCGGACCTGGACGAGCCGCACCACTCCCACCCGGCCCGGGTCACTGCAAATCAGCCGGACTTGGACGCTTGGGCCCACCAGGTCTTCGACGCCCTGGACGCAACGGGCCGGTACTCGCTCTTCACGATCGAGGACGACTGGAAGCTCGTCCGGACAAACTCGGAGGTCGCCCACACCCAGTGGGAAGCCCGCTGATCCTCCGACCCGTGGCCGAACAATCGGTGCCCTGCGCGATGCGAATCGCGCAGGGGCACCAGCCTTTCCGCGTCCTGCTCCACGGACTGACGGGCGCCGCCCACCGCACCTCGGATGCCTCCGGAGCCGCGGAGCCGCACCTCCTTCAGAGGATCTGTGCCTGCAAAGGAAGTGACCAGCGCACCAGTACTGGCGGGAACGTGTGAGGATCGATCCTGCCGTGACTGGTGTGATCACGGCGTCGAAACAGTCCCGGACAGCCCCGTTCACCGAGCTGAGACACAGCCTGTTCGGCAGGCTCGTGACGGTTCTGCGGCGCGAGGGTGCGGATGCGGTCCGCAAGGGCCGACCGTGGAGCCTTCGGTTGGAGGACCGGGCTCTCCTGGTCGCGGCGTACCGGTGGACGAACTTGACGATGCGGCAACTCGCGCCGTTGTTCGGCCTCTCGAAGTCGGTGGCGGACCGCATCATCGACCGCCTCGGGCCGATGCTCGCGCTCCAGCCCCGCAAGCGGTTCGCCAGGGACATCGTGCTCGTCGTGGACGGCACGCTCGTACCCACCCGCGACCACAGCATCGCCAAACAGCCAAAGAACCACAGCCACTCCACCGCCTACTAGATCGTCATCGACGCGGACACCCGCCGCGTCATGGTGGTCGGCCGGCCGCTGCCAGGCAACCGGCACGACCCCCGCGGCCGGGAGGAATCCGGCGCCAAGGCCGCTCTCGGAAACACGACCACGATCGCCGACGGCGGCCGTCAGGGCACCGGTCTGGTCACCCCGCACCGAAAGGCGAAGGACCAGCCCGAACTCCCCGACTGGAAAGAAGAGCACCACCGGCCCACAAGCAGGTCCGAGCGCGCGTCGAGCACGTCTTCGCCCGCATGAAGACCTGGAAGACCCTCCGCGACTGCCGACTCAAAGGAGATGGCGTCCGCCACGCCATGCTCGGCATCGCACGGATGTACAACCTCGCGCTCTCCGGACAGGCCGGCGGATCCGCACGACGGCCGACCTCGCCCAAAGCGGCTCGAAGATCATTTACGGGACAGCCCTTGGCCTTCCCGACCCAGCACATGCAGTGGCCATGAGCTCATGGAGGCGCTGCGGAGGATCTCAGGCTCCCGATCTTCGTTTCTTGTGTCAGAAAGACTACTGAATGAGCGTCTGTGACAAGTCGAATGCCTTGTTTGTGACGACCAGGCTGCTTCAACCGCTCTGCTTCGCAGCTCACTCGCCTCCGCCGCACCCGAGAGGGCGGGATCAACGGCTTCGCGATCTCCCACAACCCGTCCGGAACAATCCAACTCCACGTACCCCGCCCCATGACAAACCCGACGACCGCCTCACCACGTAGGACACGGTCTTACTGATCTTTTCGTTGGAGGAGGGCGGTACTGACGGGTTGCGACGGCGTCCGGCCACCGGTCGTCCGCCCAAACTGGACGACAACCAGGTCGAGCGGGTGAGGACCGCACTCGAGTAAGGTGCCCAGGCGCATGGTTTCGAGGCTGATCTGTGGACGCTGGAGCGGGTCGGTCTGGTGGTCGAGCGGGTGACCGCAGTGGCCCTGTCCCGGGCGTCGGTGTGGCGGTTGCCGGCCGGCCGGCTCGGGTGGAGTCTGCAACGCCCGGAGCGGCGGGCGGTGGAGCGGGACGAGTCGGAGATCGCCCGCTGGATCGCGCACGAGTGGCCGCGGATCAAAAAAGGGGCGGTGAACACACGTGCCTGGATCGTCTTCCCCGGGCGAATCCGGCGTGTCACTGCTGCCGCAGGTCCGCCGCACCTACGCACCCCGCGGCCGCACACCTCTTCTACGGCATCGGCTGAACTGGAAACGCGCCTCGATGGCCGCGGCGCTGGGCTACCACGCGGCCGACCCCGATCGCGGTCCTCGGCTGTGTTTCCACCTCAAGCCCGGCAGCTACGACACCGCCGGGCTCATCGAGGTCCTTCAGCAGGTGAAGGTGTTCTACCGCGGCGAGCGGGTGGTGCTGGTCTGGGACGGGCTGTCGGCCCACTGGAGCCAGGCGATGCGGGCCTGGGTAGCCGAGCAGGACTGGCTGACCCTGGAGCGATTACCCGCCTACGCACCCGAGCTGAATCCGGTGGAGCTGCTGTGGTCCTCTCTGAAGAAACGCGAGCTCGCCAACCTCGCCGGCGACCACCTCGCAGACGTCGCCGACGCCACCGAACAAGGCATCCACCGGATCAACACCAACCCGCAACTGCGCTGGTCCTTCCTCACCAACACTGGACTCACCCTCCACCCACCAAACCCACCCAACTAACGAAGAGATCAGTAAGGGTCCGGCGGCGCGGCCGGTGTGTTCGCCCGGCCCGGCACTGTTCGGCCGGAAGCCGACCGGATAGCGTGGTTCGCGATCATCATCAAGGCCGGTTCCGGCCTTCTCTCAGGGGGGTATGCCGCATGGCGTTCCGCAAGTTCCTCAGCGCGTTGGGGGTCAACGCACCCGAGGTCGAGACCGTGCTCGACGAGTATCAGGTCCAGCCCGGCCAGGAGCTGTCCGGCACGGTCACGGTCCGGGGCGGCGCCGTGGACGCGGAGATCGAACGCTTCCAGGCCGAGCTGGTGGTCCGCTTCGAGAACCACGGGGCCGAGGCCCGCTACCTGCACGTGGTGGAGGCCCGGGAGTTCGGTGCGCCCTTCACGCTGGCCGCCGGGGAAGTCCGAACCCATGCGTTCACCTTCCGGCTGCCGCTGGGCATGCCGCTCACCCACTCCGACGGGGAGCGGCTCAGGGGCGCGTACAGCGCGGTCCGTACCGAGCTCGCGATCGACAACGCCGTGGACCGCGGGGACCTTGACGAGGTCGAGGTACACGCCCTGCCCTCGCAGGCGGCCGTGCTGCGGGCCTACCAGGCGCTCGGCTTCCGGCACGTGGACACCGAGGTCAAGCCGGGTCGGGCCATGAACTCCCGACAGGAGGTGGACTGGTGGCAGGAGTTCGAGCTCGCCTTCCCTCCTGGCTACCGGCCCGCGATGCTGGAGATGATGATCGTCACCCTGCCCGAGTTCATCGATGTGTGCGCGGGGGGCTGGGCTCCCCGGCTCACCCTGACCCACGAGGAGGCCGCGGCTGACCAGGCGGCGCTCAACGCCCGGCTGGAGGCGCACATGAAGAATCAGTACGGGGCCTGAGGTCGCCCCCGGGGGCCCCTATCTCTTTGGTCAAGCTGTTGGGGTGGCCCCGGTGGCGGGCGTGCGTCAGGCATCTGCGGCTGTGTCGATGCCTGCGTATTCGTAGATCCAGCCCGCAGAGGTGTCGGGGGCTGGAACTGCCAGGTAAGTGTGTTTGGCGGCGGAGTTCCAGGGTCCTGATGTTCGACCGGGGCGACCTTGGAAGCCTGCGGGCGGCAGTCCTGACTGGTCGAGCTCGACGATTTTGGTCCGTCCGTGGAAAGGGCCGCTGACGACCTTGATGCCGACGGTGTTGTTGACGGTTTCGCCCGCGAGCCAGCGACGGATGAGTGCCAAGTGCTCGGAATTCTCGTCCCCCATGGCCGTAGCTGACCATGGGCTTGGGCGGAGGGCAAGCAGGTCTCAAGTCGCTCGGATGGGTTGGGGTTCGTAGAAGGTTCCGTCGCGGAGCATCGCGAAGAGGACGTCGGCCCGGCGTCTGGCGAGGCAGAGCAGGGCCTGGGTGTGGTGCTTCCCTTGGGCGATCTTCTTGTCGTAGTAGGCGCGGGAGGCAGGATCGCCCAGCGAGGCGAATGCGGAGAGGAAGAAGGCACGTTTGAGCTGCTTGTTTCCTCTCCGGGAAGGCTGTTCGCCGCGGATCGAGGACCCGGAACTGCGGGTTGCCGGAGCGAGTCCTGCGTAGGCGGCGAGGTGGCCGGCGCTCGGGAAGGTGCTGTCGTCACCGACCTCGATCAGGATGCGGGCTCCGGTCCTGACGCCGATTCCCGGCATGGACGTCAGGACCTTCGAAAGAGGGTGGTCCTCCAGGAGTTCCTCGATCCGCCCGGCCAGCAGCTTGCGCTGGTCAAGTACCGCGGTCAGTGAGCTGGCCAGGCTCGGGACGATCAGTGCGGCCGCGTCCGTGCCAGGGACGGTGACGGTCTGCTCGTCCAGGGCGGTGAAGACGTCCTCGACCAGGCGCTCGGCCATCCTCGGTGCCTTCGGCCGTAGCAGGGTGACCAGGCGGCGCCGGCCTGCCTTGCGGATCTGGGCCGGGGAACCGAACCGCTCCAGCAGCGTCAGGACGGCCGGGTGCTGCAACCGCGGCCCCAGGACCCGCTCCAGCGAGGGATGGATCTGGGTGAGCAGGCCGTGGAGCCGGTTGGCGACTCTGGTCGCTTCGCCGGCCAGGTCGTCGTCGAACCCGACGATCATCTCCAGCTCGGCGATCGTCTCGTCCTCGCCGTCGATCGCCCGCAGCGTGTGCGGCATCGCCCGGGCGGCGTCCGCGATGATGAACGCGTCCTTCGCATCCGTCTTGGCCTCACCGGGGTAGAGGTCGGCGATCCGCCGCATCGTCAACCCCGGAAGGTAGGCGACGGGGCATCCCATGTCCCGGGCCACGGCCAGCGGCAGGGCACCGATCGAGGCCGGCTGGTCGACCACGACCAGCACCGTTCCGTGCTTGGCCTGCAGCTTCGAGAACAGCTCGCGGAGCTTGGGCTCGGTATTGGGTAACCGCTTGCCGAAGGCCTTCTTCCCGGCTGGGGTGACGGCGGTGGCGTGGTGTTCGCCCTTGCCGACGTCCAGGCCGAGAAAGACGTCGATGTCGCCGGTGTCGATCACGTGCAGGCCCCTCCATCACGCTTTCGTCCGGCCTTGCCTCGGCACCGAGCTGCCACACCCACGTTACGGAGAGCTCTTCCGGCCCGGGTGAAGCCGGTGCTCAAGCCCTTCATCAGCGGTCCGTCGATGCCTCCGGGCCCGGTGACACCACCCCCCGGATCATCAGCAACAAGGGGGGGAAGTCATGCCGGACCCGAAGGCCGGTAGCCCCATTGCGGAGCCACGAAGAAGGTAATGGGCGGTACACGCGGCAGGCGCCGCGCCCCACGGGATCACCCTGGAAGTCCGTCTCCGTCGCGACTGCCTTCGCCCACCGGTAGTCGGCCTTCACGCCGGGGGAGCGCTGGATCTCCGGGGCGATCACCGGCTGGCGGGGGAGCTTGTGCCCCGCCAGCCAGGTGCGGCTGTGCGTCTATCTCGTCGAGGGTCGGGCGGCCGTGCCCGGGCGGACTCGTGGCTCCCCTCGAACACCAGCGAGTGCCAGAACGGTGCATCGGTCTGCATGACCAGCACCATCACCGCCCACAACCGTCCACAACCGACCGCAGCAGCGGCCAGCAGAGACCTGAGACCGCGTTTGAGATCTCATTGATCGACGCGTGAGAGGGGTCGGGGGCCTGGTCGGGTTGCCGGTCGGCCCCGGGTGAGCCGGCGGACCATGATGCCGATCATGGCCCAGCGGATCATGGTCTCGGAATGTGCCGGCTGCTGCTCGTAGTCGCGGGCCAGGCGGCGGTGTGCGGTGATCCATGACAATGTCCGCTCGACCGCCCAGCGCTTGGGCTGGACCTGAAATCCCTCTCACGTTCTTGCGCACCACGTAGATGATGCCCCGCAGGGCGGCGCGGTCGTCCGTCGGCAGGCCTACTGGATACCGGTGTCGGCGGGGAGGTTGGTGCGGCAGCAGTGGGGCGATGCGCTCCCGCAGCTCATCAGGCGCAAGATCATCCGACACCCACACCACTCTGCCGCCACCCGACACGACTGCCAAGATCCTACGCCGAACTCATTCTGAAACGATCAGTTGCGAGCTCGTGCACGGTAAGTGGTGAGATGTCGAGCTCCGGATGATTGATCATGGTCGAGTGGTGGGGACCGTGGCTCGTGCAGTGATCATAGGCAATCGCCGGATCACGGGGCTGTCGGCTGATGTGATTGCTGAACTCGTCGTCGGGTTGGGTCCGTTGTGGCATGAGCGCCACCAGGCCGGGCTTGCCTCTCGGCCGCGGAGGCGGGCTGTGGGCGCCGGTGCGAAGTACCGGTTCGTGTTCGTCGACCGGCTCCTTTCCGCTCTCGTTCATCTCCGTCACGGTGCCACTCATGATGTGCTGGCCTGCTGGTTCGGTGTGGACCGTTCCACGATCACCCAGGCCATCGGTGAGGTGCGGCCGCTGCTCGCCGAGCGGGGCTGCACGATCAGCCCCGGCGTCCGGCTGCGAACGCTGGCTGAGGTCATCGATCACCTCGGAGCCAGTGGACAGACCGGCATCGTCGACGGCACCGAGATCCAGGTCCGACGGCCGGCCGCCGGACGCCGGACGCAAGGACCGGGACACGTTCATCTCCGGGAAGAACAAGTAGAACGCCGTCAAGACCATGATCCTCACCGACCAGAACGGACGGGTGCTGTTCAGCAGCCCGGCCAGGCCAGGCAGCTGCGCGGACATCACCCATGCTCGCCAGTCAGGGCTGGTCAAGCTCCTGGCGGACGGCCCAGCGGTGGAGCTCCTCGCCGACGCCGGCTATCAAGGTCTCGGCGCCCAGACCGGCGGACGCGTGATCACACCACCACACCGCAAGTTCAAGAAGAACGCCCCGGACTGGTCGAGGAGATGCACGAACGGCAGCGCAAGGCGCATTCATTCCAGCGGATCCGTGTCGAGCACGGCATCGCTCACCTCAAGAACTGGTGGGCACTGGCCCGCCACCTCGGCCGCCGCGAGCATATGAGCGACACCATCCAAGCAGTCGCCGGCCTGCTCTCCCACCAGCAGACCACGGACCTGGACCCGGAACGGGAGAGGTGAGCACCGGGTCCCACTGAGACCCTCGACGTCTCACCACTCACCGTGCACGAGCTCGTTAGGGCCTGGGTGTCGCCGTACTTGTTGAAGTGCTCAGCCGGGTACGGATGAACGTGCCCAGCTTGGTGGATGGCAACCTGCCGGCCCTGTTGCGGTAGACCTCAGGAAAGGGCCGCCTTGTGGCTCGGGCCGGGGAGAACTGTGATCGACTCATGGCCATGAACCGAGGTGCTTTTGACGACGTGCCGTTGACCACGCTCTTCCCGGGCGCGCAGCCGTGGACGCCGATCGTCCTCGGCCTGGATGTCGTCGAGCATGCGGCTGAGGGCGATCAGTTGGAGTTCCAGCTTGAGGTGGCGTGGGCCGACCTGGGTCAGCTCGCAGTCGATGTGGCGGTGAATGTGGCCTGCTGGTGCGAGACCGATCACGCCACCCATGACATTGACGCCCTGAGGCTCGCGGTCGGCGAGGTGAGCTCATTGCCGGAGGCATTCCGAGCTGGCGCTGAGCGTCTGGCTGGCTGGCTTGCCGATCCTCACGACGCCGACCACTGGCGGGCCCAGGCGGGACTGCCTGCCCGACAGATCCTCCGAGGAACCCGTCGGGCACGTTCGTCTGTACCAGGCTGGGTACGTTCAGCTGTACGCCGACACCGTTGCCCAGACGCTGTTCTGGGACGCAGTACCACCGGGCCGCTCCCACCCCTGCCCGTTCTCCTACGGGTCCTCGGGCGGCCCACTGAGCCCTCCCCCCTCCCCGCACCCCTCTCGGGTGCGGGGCATTTTTTATGCTCGGCCCTGTCTCGTTGCGCCCGCCAAAGGGGCGGCAGGATGTGTGGATGGCGAAGAGCGAGATGGAACTGCTGTCCTTGTTGCGCGGGCTTGATGACCCGGAGCGGCTGGAACGGCCGCTGCACTACGACCGCGCGGCGACCGGACTCAAGTTCCGTGGGCTGGTGCGTCGGCTCGAAGCGGACTTCGGTGCCATGTGCGAGTCCGAGCGGGACACCCAGGACTCCAGCCAGTACGGGCGCGTCCACGTGCCCGCGGACGCGACGGTCTGCGAGACGCGGATCGTGGTCTGCGTGAGCAAGTTCGGATCCCTCGCCGAGGTCTGCGCCGACAATCCGGGGGCCTTCTTCGGTACGGACGATGCCTACGAGGAGGGGGCGCTGGACCTCGGCGACCTCGCCACCGTGGAGCGGGCGCTGGCCGACCTCGGCTACGTGAGCGTCCCCGAGGAACTGTTGGAGAGCGGCTACGAGGGCCCCAGCGCGCTGGAGCACTTCTCGGCCCGGCCCACCTGGTGGACACGGTTCTTCGGCCTCTGGTGACCCATCCGCCCTGCCTCCACCCTCAACCGGCCTCTGGGCGCCGGCTGAGGCCCAGGGGCGGACCTTCGGCAAGATCTGAAGGGGACGGCCTCACACCCCACGGCTTGACGGCTTAACTGCATGAGGTGTCTTTGTACGCGTTAGCCGTAGAAATAGGTCTGTCCTCCACATGCCTGGCCGGGCGGAGGTGGCGGGCGCGCAGGAGCCCTGCCCGGCGAGGAGCCGGCCCGCTTACCGCTGCACTTACCACCTCGCTCACCACGGCAGCTCAGGGCGCTGGCAAGCACGGCCGGGCGTCCTCGTCCGTCTCGTCCGCGTAGGCGCATCCAGGAAGCACGGCGGTGGCGCGGCCTGGAGTGGTCGGCGCGGTGCCCTCTCGCTACCGGTCCGGCCGCTTCAGGTGGTTACCGGTTACCGGTTCTCGGTTACAGGCCAGGGCGTCTGCCGGTTCTGGCTGCTCAGCGTGGTGCGGGCAGTTCCTGCCGGACCGGTTACCTGTAATCGGTAACCGGCCGGTGCCTGCTGCCGTTGTCCGGTCGACCGCCCCGCCCCGCCCCGCCCCGCCCCGCCCCGGCCCGGCCTTGTCCGGGCGCCGGCCCGACTCCTCCGGCGTCACCGGAGCCAGGGCGGCCAGGAGCCCCGGCGCGTCTACTGCGCCTCCTGCGGTCGCCCTGAGCCCTCTCCGGCCGCCGTGGTGAGCGGGACCGACCTGACTTACGGGCCTTGACCCCGGATCCTGGACACGGGTTATGTGGCTGGTGCAAGCGTAGTCGGTGTGAGGTGGAGGGCGTTTTCGAAGGTGATCGGTGATCGTTGTCCGAGGTGGGATTGTCGGCGGCGGGTGTTGTAGCGGTGGAGCCATCGAAAGGCGTCGAGTCGGGCCTCACGCTCGGTCGGCCAGCTCTTTCGCCCCTGCAGGGTCTCGCGTTTGAAGGTTGCTTTGAAGGACTCCGCCAGTGCGTTGTCCGTGCTGGACCCGACCGCGCTCATGCTTCGCCGGACCCCTGATGACCTGCAGACTTCAGCGAAGGACCTGCTCGTGTACTGGGCTCCGTGGTCGGTGTGAATGATCGATCCGGCCAGGCTGCCGCGGGTGTGGATCGCTGCGGTCAGGACGTCAGTGACGAGCTCGGTGCGCATGTGGTCGGCGATCGCCCATCCGGCCAGTCGGCGTGAGGCGAGGTCGATGACGGTCGCCAGGTAGCAGAACTTCCCGCTGTCGATGGGCAGGTAGGTGATGTCGCCGACGTACTTCGTATTCGGGGTCTCTGCGGTGAAGTCGCGGCCGATCAGGTCTGGCGCCTTGCCGGCAGCCGGGTCGGAGACGGTGGTGCGATGCCGGCGGCGCAACCGGACTCCTTCGATCCCGGACGCCCGCATGATCCTGGCGACACGCTTGTGATTGACCGCCTCACCACTCGTCTCACGCAGCTCGGCGGTGATCCGCGGGGCTTGCGTAGGTGCCGTCCGACTCGAGATGCACCACCCGTATCCGGGCGGCCAGACGGGCGTCGGCCGCCCGCCGGGAGGCCCGGTCCGCGGCGGTCTGGCGCCAGTAGTAAAAAACTCGAGCAACTGATGCCGAGGACACTGCACAGCCGCTTCACGCCGTAGCGGCGCTGGAGGTCGGCGACGCACTGGAAGCGGCTCACCAGCGCGTTTGGCCGGCGAAATACTTCGCCGCCTTGCGCAGGATCTCGCGTTCCTCCTCCAGCTCACGGACCTTCCTGCGCAGAGCGGCGTTCTCCGCCTCCAGCGGCGTGGGCGGCTCGGCCGGTACCTCCGTGCGGCGTCCCCGGGGCCGGCTCGCCCCGGCCGCCCTCATCCAGTTCCGCAACATCTCCGGGTCGATCCCTAGATCGGCGGCGACCGACCTGATCGTCGCTTCGGGCCGCGACTCGTACAGCGCGATCATGTCCGCCCTGAACTGCGGCGGGTAGTTCTTCATGACCACGAGATGTCCGTTCTCAGATCCTCAGGATCCAGTGTCTCGCGTGTCCAACATCAGGGGGTAAGGCCCGTACGCCCGACTTCCCTGCGGGGCATGGCATGCGTGCCCGTTCGCCACGTGCCTGCCCCGGCATCGGGCCGTGACGCCTCGATCGGGCTGTCTTTCCCTGCCAGACGGCGCTCAGCGTTCGCTGCGGCCTGGCGGCTGACCCACCCGGTGTCCCGGGGCCGGAGGGCGACACGGCAGGATGGGCGGGATCTGTCCGAGGAGGAGGCCCTGTGCGCTACCGTCCGCTGTTGTCCGTCCTGCTTCCGGCTGTCGTGCTGGCCGCCGGAGGTGTCGTACTGCTCGCGGGCGACAGCTCCGCCGGCCGGGACGGGACCTTGGACATGGCGCGGATGATGAAGATCCTGCCCCGCGGCAAGGAAGTTCCGGGTTATCGCGCGGAGTTCGCGTATCCCGATCTCACACTGGGTCCGAACCCCGACCTCCTGTGCGGCGACATGAGCGTCGCGCTGCTGTCACACGAACGCGCTCCGGAGGCCTCCACCCTGGTCGTCCTGACGGAAACGGGCCGTACCCAGGAGCGGTACGAGGCGGAGTCCTACAGTTACGCCCCCGATGTCGCGGTGACGGTGATGGAGGAGATGCGGGCGGCACTGCCGGGATGCGCCGCCTACAACGCCGAGTACGCCGATTTCTCCTATGGTTTCGGGCTGAAGGAGGTTCCGCCCGCGTATCCGGTGGGGGACGAGGCGCTGGCCTACCGTGTCCTGGAACCGCCGTTCCGCATGGTGTCCAGCAGCCAGATTGTCGACCTGCCGACCGATCTGGCGGATACCGGCCGGACTGTCACGTTCGTCCGGACCGGCGGTGTCATCACCCAGTACAAGAGCCTGCCGCCGCGCCGGGTCTTCGAGGCCTTCGAGGGCCGGTTCCGGCGGGCCTCGGACGCGGCCCGCTACTGAGACGCGCCCTCAGCCGCCTCGGCCGCCGACCTCGGCTGAGGAACACGCTCCACCCCCGGTACCGGTGCGGGGCGGAGCTGTTTTCCCGGGTGGGTCGGCGGCGGGCGCATGGCCGGCCGGAGCAGCCGTGTGCCGAGCCGGTGACGTACGGATCACGGATACGGCGGGCGGTGTGATCACGGGTGTGCGGTCCACGCGGCCAAGGTCGGCCAGTAGTGCCTGCTCCCATCGCACCTCTCCGGTGGTGGTGACCTGCGCGCGGCGGCCTGGGCTTGGTTCGGTAAGGGCTTCCCTCACCCGCTACGCCGAGTACCTCATTGACCCGGCCAGCCGCCTCCACGGCTGGCTCCGCACCGTTATGCTCCCCTTCGCGCCGATCGAGACCGGCCTCGACCGAGGCCTCTCCTGGATCGTCGCCCTGTGTTTCCAGCGGGTTGCACATGATGGTGCTGACCTCGTGCGCAGAGAGAACAGTGAGCTCTTTCAGGGCGGCCACTGATCGGGTGACGGGCAGACGTCCCACAACGCGCGAGGCTCCTGTGCCGTTGAGAGAGGTGTTCGACGTCTCAACTCATCAGCGCAGGAGCCTCATTGGTTCCCTACCCTGACGCACTCGATCTGCCTCGTGCTCTGGTCGAGTGGGTATCCATGCTCATCGTCACCCGTGAGGGTGACCGCCGCTGCAAGCTCCCGCCCCACCAGCGGGCCCTCGTGGGCCTGGTCTGCCTCCGCCGCCACGACACGCTCACGCAGATCGCCGCCGGCTTCGGCATATCCGTCGGCACCGCCCACGCCCACGTCACGGCCCTCGTCGGGCATCTGTCCCGGAAGGCGCCCGGCCTGCTGCGGGTCCTGCGCGAGACCGATCCGGACCACGTCCTGCTCGACGGGACCCTCGCCGAGTGCGACCGCGTCGGCGACAGCCGGGCCGACTTCTCACAGAAGCACCGCCGTCACGGTGTGAACGTGCAGGTCGTCGCCGATCCCGCGGGCAAGCTGCTGTGGATCTCACCCGCACTGCCCGGCCGCACCCATGATCTGACCGCGGCCCGCACCCACCGCATCATCCGGATCTGCGAACGCCAGGGCGTCCCCGTCCTCGCCGACCGCGCCTACATCGGCGCGGGCCCTGGGTGACCACACCGATCAGACGGCTCCCCGGCCGGGACCTCACCTCGACCCAGCGAACGATCAACCGGGCCCTGTCAGCGGCACGAGCGCCGGTCGAACGAAGCATCGCAAGGCTGAAGTCCTGGCGCATCTTCCGCCGGACCCGCTGCAGCCCCAACCGCATGACCGCCATCGCCGCAGCCATCCTCACCCTGGAGCGTCAACGCTGAAAATGCTCAGTCGTCCACCTGCGTGGCGTTCATCGTGGACGGCTTCTCCCAGAAGATCGTGGGCTGGCACGCGTCCGTGAAACGAGACGTGGAGTTGGCCGACGTGCCACTCAGGATGGCGCTGTGGCGCCGCGGCCACGAGGGCACACCGGTCGGGCGGGACCGGCTCATATGCCACTCGGACGCGGGCTCGCAATATACGAGCGTGCGGTTCACCGAACATCTCCGGCTCGAGGGCATCAGCCCCTCGGTCGGGAGCGTCGGCGACGCCTATGACAACGCCCTGATGGAGACCATCAACGGCCTCTACAAGTCCGAATGCATCCGCACCAGCGTCTTCCATGACGGCCCCTGGAGAACCGTCTCCGACGTCGAGTACGCCACCGCCTCCTGGGTCGAGTGGTACAACAACCGGCGCCTGCACTCAAGTCTGGGCATGATCAGCCCCACCGAGTTCGAGGCAGCCCACTACGCTGACACAGAACCACGAGCCGACTGATCACCGGCCAGCAAAACACCGGCAGGAAAGTCGGAACGGTTCAAGGCCGCACGACGGCGCATGGCGCCGGCGAGCGGCACAGCGCCGCCGTCTCAGGCGGCACCCTCCAAGAGCGCTTACGGCTCGTTCCCAAAGGATGCGGGAAAGACCTTCACCACGCCGGGGAGACCACCCGTGAAACACCCGCGCTCGATCCGATGCCCTGCGAAGGCGATCAACGCTTCGCAACTACTGCGCTGACCTCGCCCTTTCCAGATTCCCCCGCACCACCGTGATCAAGGGATGCCCGGAGCCCAACACTCGCTCGCGGGTGGTGAGCGCCCGTCGGAAGGCCTCGATGGTAGGGGCGAGCACGCCCTGCCCGACTTGATATCTCGCGGCGCGGTCGAGTGCACGGGCGGTGTGGGGGGTGTCGTGGTCGGGGGTGTGGTGGCGGGTGAGGGCTTCGAGGTGGGGGAGCAGGGTCCGGTACCGGGGCCAGTTCGCGAGGTGCTCGCCGTCGGCGGGGAAGGCCTGGGCGAGGAGTTCAGCGGCTTTGTCACGGGCGCGGTCGATGGCGTCGGCTTGCCGGTGGGGGTCGTCCTGGTCCGAGGTGCGGGTGTGGGCCTGGACGAGGCGGTGGAGGGTGACGGTGCCGTCGCCGCAGTCGGTGACCATGCTGTAGGCGGCCAGCCGGCCGATGGCGGTGGCCAGTGCGGGCGGGTCGCCTAGGGTCTGTTGTGAAAGTGGATCTTGGCCATGGATGATCACCTTCCGTGGGACGTGGGGACCTGACGAATGACCAGTGGGCCCGGCTTGAGCCGTTGCTGCCGCAGGGCATCAAGCCGGGCCGTCCGCCGGTGTGGACTCGGCGACAGCTGACAGCTGACAGACGGCATAAGGTGGCGGACTCGGACTGGCGCCCCGTGGGATCGCGTCTACGACCTCTTCCGGCGTTGGCAGCGGGACGGCACCTGGGCCCGGATCGTCACCCGGCTTCAGGCTGAGGCGGACGCGAAGGGCCTGATCACCTGGGACGTGAACGTCGACTCGACGGTCTGCCGGGCCCATCAGCACGCCGCCGGAGCGGCGAAAAGGGGGATCTCCAGAAGGAGCCGCCGGGCGGGATTGCCGTCGAGCCGGCCGACCACGGGCCCGGACGATCGCGCGGTGGTCTGACCAGCAAGATCCACCTCGCTGTCGAGCAGGGACAGAAACCGCTGTCCGTCGTGATCACGGCCGGCCAGCGAGGCGATTCACCGCAGTTAGAGCCGGTCCTGGAGGCGATCCTAGTTCCCCGGATCGGTTTGGGACGGCCGCGCAAGCGACCGGACCGAGTCCGGGCCGACAAGGCGTACGACTCCCGCAAGAACCGCGCCTACCTGCGCAGGCGCGGTATCAAGGCAACGATCCCAGTCCCGGCAGACCGGGACCGCAACCGACAGAAGCTCGGTTCCCTCGGTGGTCGGCCGTTGAGGTTCGACAAGGCCGACTACAAGCAGCGGCACGCGGTCGAGTGCGGCATCAATCGGCTCAAGCGCCACCGCGCGGTCGCCACCAGGTATGACAAACTCGCCGTCCGCTACGAAGCGACCGTGCCGGCCGCGGTCCTCAACGAGTGGCTGTGAAGCACTTCGGACTGGTGCCCGTAGGCAGCGGCTCTCCGGCTAGCCTCGGGTGCCGTCCCCGCGCAGCGCAGCACGGACCAGAGCAACGTCCGCGGCGGGCATGGCGATTTCCCAGTAGCGATCAGCGGCTTGCAGGGACAGCAGACGGAACATGTCCTTGTCGACTGCAACACTTCCCGGGCCGGTGACCGGGCCGGCCCCATGGACGTGGAACGGAGCGACCAAGGCGATGTCTTCACCGGGTCCGCCGAGGACTCGGAACGGCCGCCACACCACTGGCGATGTTGCGGCAGGGTCCAGAATCAGCGATCCCTGCCGCAAGCGGTGGCCGTCGCGGACGAACGCGGAGACCTCGCGAGCCTCTCCCGCGTCCAACGCGACGAGGTCCTCCTCGGCGCGATGCCGAGCGTCTCCTGTGAGCTGCTCGATGAGACGACTCGGATGCCGGAGCAGATCTGTGAAGGACTGCGTCCCCGCGGCCCGTCGTGCCTTTCGCCCCACCGTTGCCCCCCTGCGTCACTGTCGCAACCAGCGTAGTGACGGAGGGCATGCGGGATTGCCTCCCTAGGGCCTGTTGTGGAAGTGCACTGCTGGGCAGTTGAGTCCTGTGGGTCGGTACAGTCGCGTGCATGTTGAAGCCAGTGCTGCGGGTAGTTGAAGCGGGTGGTCGTACCGTGGACGATCCGACCGAGGAGGCTCTGCACGACCTGCTGTCTGAGATGAACCTGTCGCACCGGTTTGTGATCCTGGAAAGACTCGATCTGGAGCCTGTGGATCAGCACTACATTCAGGTGTACCTGAACGACGACCTCAGCTACCAGGTCGAGTACCGCGAAGGCAGTGCAGACAAGCACTACCAGGCCCACGTTCCAAGGCTCCATGAAGTGTTCGGCCCGGAAGAATCGACCGCCAAGGTGATGATGGACCGGGCTCACGATCGACAGGGATGGCGGGAGGCGTTGCCGTGGACCCTGATGCCTTTTCAGTGAAGGATTACAGCCACGCGTTGATCGCCGCGACCAGGACTGTCGCCTCGTAGCGGACGGCGAGCTTGTCGTACCGCGTGGCGACGGCGCGATGCCTCTTGAGGCGGTTGATCCCGCACTCGACCGCGTGGCGCTCACGGTAGTCGGCCGGGTCGAAGCGCGGCGGCCGGCCGCCGCGGGAACCGAGCCTTCGGCGGTTGCGCGCCTGGTCGGCCTTGTCAGGGGTGGTGCAGCGAGTCCCGCGGCGACGCAGGTAGGCGCGGTTCCTGCGGGAGGCGTACGCCTTGTCCGCGCGGACCCGGTCGGGGCGGACGCATGGCCGGCCCGGCCCGATGCGGGGCACACGCACTTTCTCCAGTACGGGTTCGAACTGCGGCGAGTCGCCGCGCTGCCCGGCCGTGATGACGATCGACAGGGGCTTCTGGCCCTGCTCAACCGCCAGGTGCAGCTTGGTCGTGAACCCGCCGCGCGAGCGTCCCAGCCCGTGATCAGGGAGCTCGGTGAAGAGCCCGCCCGGTGGTTCCTTCTGCAGGTCGCCCTGCTTGCGGGCCCCGGCCGCATGCTGGTGGGCACGGCAGACCGTGGAGTCGACGCTCAGGTCCCATGTGATCGCCCCTTCGCCTCGGCCAGGGCCTGGAGTCGGCTGAGGATCCGGTGCCAGGTGCCGTTCCGCTGCCATCGGCGGAACAGGTCGTAGACCTGGCCCCACGGCCCGTACTCGACGGGCACGTCCCGCCACGGCACACCGGTCCGGACCCTAAACCGTATGCCGTCGATCAACCGCCACCGGGACCAAACAGGTGGCCGACCTGCCTTCGTGCCCTTCGGCATCAGCGGTTCCAGCACCGCCCACTGCTCGTCCGTGAGATCTCCCCGACCCATGAACCGTGATCATTCACAGTCCAAGATCCACTTTCGACACACGGCCTAGCACTTCAGCAGCGGATCGTGTTCTGAGCTGGTGGTTGTCGCTGTCCTGGCATGGAGGGTATGACTAAGGATCTTCAGAGTGGTCACCAATCGGGTGACGGACAGGGGCGGACAGCAGGCGAGGCCTTCGGGCAGTGGTTCGAGATGTCTGACGTCTCAACCGCTTTGACCGGAGGCCTCGTTGGTCCTCTATCCTGCCGCACTCGACCTGCCACACGTGCTCGTGGAGTGGGTCACGATGCTGATCGTCACCTGTGAGGGTGACCGCCGGTGCAAGCTGCGTCCCTCGCAACGCGCCATCATCACCCTGGTCTACCTGCGCGAGCACACCACCCACGCGAAGCTCGCTGCGGGCTTCCGTATCAGCGAGGGCACTGTCCACGCCTACGTACAGAGTGTGATCGAACTCCTCGTCTCGAGGGCGCCGTCCCCGACGCAGGCTCTGTGCCGGGCCCGTCCCGAGTACGTGTTGGTGGGCGGCGCCATCGCCGAGTGTGACCGGGTCGGCGACCGTGAACGGGACTGTCCGGGCAAGGCCGGACGGCACGGAGTGAACATCCAGGCCGTCACCGACACTGCCGGCGAGCTCATCCGGTACTCACCCGCACCGCCCGGCCGCACGGTTGACATCACCGCCGCCCGCACCCACCACATCGTGACCATCTGTGAACGACTGCGGATCCCTGTCCTTGCCGACAAGGCCCACGCCGGGGCCGGCGGAACCTTCCAAGTGCCGTTCAAACGCCACCTCGGACGGCCTCTTACCACCAGACAGGCAGCCGTCAGCCGCGCGCACGCCCGACTCCGCTTCCCCGTCGAACGCGCCTTCGCCCGGCTCAAGGCCTGGCGAATCTTCCGCGAAGCACGGATCAGCCCCAACCGACTCACGTCAACCACCAAGGCCGTCCTCACCCTCGAGAGGGGACGCTGAAGATCCTTAACTGGAAGGCCCTGCGCGACTGTCGTCCAAGGGGCGACGGTCTCCACCACGCTGTCCAAGCTGTCGCCGCCCTGTACGACATCGCTTTCACCGCGTGACCGGGCAAGCCTCGACAACAGCCCTGACCTGCCCGGACACAACCTTCTGCAACACGCTTCAGGCCGGCGTGCGGTGTTGGGCCTCCGGGCCGGTACTGCCGTGTCCCTCCGGGGCGTAGGTCTGTCCGGTGCGGCGCCGTAAGTATGCGGATCAGCGGGTGATCGAGATTGCGAAGGGCATGAATCCGCTGGAGCGGATCACGTGCGGTACGAACAGGACTGCGGCCTCCGTGGCGCGGGCGGTGCGGATGCCGCCGAGGTCGGTGATCCACTCCTCGCGCCAGCCGAGGTCGACGAGCAGTTCGCGTACGGTCTCCTTGGCCCGAGGGTTCTCGCCGGACAGGAACGCGGTGGGCTTCTCGGTGAGGGTGACCGGTGCGGTCATCACGGGGAAGAGCATGGTGTTGAGTGTCTTGACGACGTGCGTTTCGGGAAGGGCTTCCTGGAGCTTTTCGGCGAGGCTCGAACCGGGGTGGAGCAGGTCGGCGGGCAGTCCGTCCGGTCCGTCCACGGTGGCGTTGGAGACGTCGACGAGGATCTTGCCCCGCAGTTCCGCGCGCAGGGCTGTGAGCAGCTCTGGCGAGCCGGCGCCCGGGGTGGCGTTGATGACGATCCGGGCTGTCCGAGCCGCCTGGGCGGCGGTGCCCGGCGTGCGGTCCGCCACGGACACCTCGTGTCCCGCCCGGGTGAGTGCCGCGGCCAGGTTGCTGCCGACGCGGCCGTTTCCGAGAACTGCGATCGTGGTCATGATGACGGGGTCCTTCCACGGGTTGCGGATCGTGGTGCGGGGTCAGTGGGAGAGGGTGGTGACGGCCTCGGCGTGGATGCCGGGCGCGGCGGCCACGAAGCTTTCGCTGTGCGGGGTCCAGGGGCGGCCCTCGGCGTCGGAGATCTGTCCGCCGGCTTCGGTGACGAGCAGCGCCCCGGGAAGCAGGTCCGCGCGGGCGCCGGCGAACTGCCAGAAGGCGTCGATCCGGCCGGCGGCCACGTCCAGCAGGTGCAGGGTCGCGGGTACGGAGGTACGGACGACGAGCGCGTCGAAGAGCATCGCGGTGATCGAGGAGCCGACGCGCCGCACCACCTTCTCGTCCTCGTCCGGCCGGGCCTGGCTGGTGGCCACGATGCCCAGTCCGAGGTCCGTCGTCGCGGAGACGCGCAGCGGCCGGCCGTCGAGGTGGGCGCCCGCCCCGGTGAGCGCGGTGTAGGTGTCGCCGGTCAGCGGCAGGTGGACCGCGGTGAGCACCGGCTGGTTGTCGCGCACGAGGGTGGCGGTCACCGCCCACTCCGGCAGGGCGTGCAGATGGTTGACATTGCCCTCGGCCGGATCCACGACCCACCACTCGCCGGGCGGCAGCGCCCCGCCGTCCAACTCCTCCTCCACCCAGCCGGCGTTCGGGCGCAGGCGCGTCAGACGGGGTCGCAGGATGTCCAGAGCCGTCTCGTCGTTGGCGGCGAGCGCGCGCATCAGCTCTTCTCGGGTCCGATAGGGAACCGTTTCGCCGAAACGCTCACGCAACGCCGAACCGGCGTCGCGTACGGCGGCCGCAGTCCGGTCGAGCAGGTCGGTGTCGGAGGCGGCGACATCGGTGGCCCGGAGTGTTTCGGACATGGTGGTGCTCCCGTCGGAAGAAGGAGGGGTGACCGGGGCGGTCGAGCCGAGCTGTGCGGCCCGCTCGTGCTTCGTTTCGAACGTATAGAGCCTCATGATTAACTTCAACTGCATGTCAGGAACGCCTAGGATTACTGTCATGCAATTGGACCTGAATCTGCTTGCCGCACTCGACGCGCTGCTGGAAGAGGGCAGTGTGGCCGGGGCGGCCGCGCGCCTTCATGTCACCGCTCCCGCGATGAGCCGGAGCCTGGGCCGGATCCGTCGCACGACGGGAGACCAGATCCTGGTTCGAACCGGCCGCACGATGACCCCGACGCCGTACGCGATCGCCGTACGGGAACAGGTGCACGAGCTACTCCACCAGGTCCAGGGGGTGCTGGCGCCGAGCCGCGAGCTCGACCTGGCGACATTGGAGCGCACCTTCACGCTTCGCTGGCACGATTCCCTGGTCGCCCTCGGCGGCCCCGCGCTGCTCGCGGCCGTACGTGAACAGGCGCCGGGCGTGCGACTGCGCTTCATCGCGGAATCGAGCGCCGACACCCCCGGACTGCGGCGCGGCGAGGTCGACCTGGAGGCGAACGCCAACCGTCTTGGCGCGCCGGACATCCGCGTCGAGAACGTGGGGGAGACCCGTCTTGTCCTCGCCATGAGGCGGGAACACCCCCTGGCCCGTGCCGGGGCCGTCACCGCGCAGCAGTACGCCGCCGCCGAGCACGTCACCGTCTCGCGGCGCGGAAACTTCGGCAATACCCTCGACGACGCCCTCGCTCGGCTCGGCCTCACCCGCCGCGTGGTGGCGACCGTGCCCACGGAAGCGGCCGCGCTGGAGTTCGCGCGAGGCTCGAACCTCCTGGTCAGCGTCCCGGAAGCCACCGCGCGCTTTGAGGCCGCCGCTCTCGGCCTGATGACGTTTCCCCTGCCGTTCGAACTGCCGTCGGCACCGGTGTACCTGTCGTGGCATCAGCGCTACGACACCGATCACGAGCACACCTGGCTGCGCGAACTGGCGCGAACCGCGCTGGCCGCGTGCGCGGCGCCGTAATCGGCGCCGCCCGGCCACTTGGCCCGTGCCCCCGTACGCCCCGCCTCGAGATCGCGCGGCCGGTCGGAGTGCCGACCCGTAACGAATCGCCCGCCCTTTTCGGAAGGCGGCCATGACCACCGCAACGTACCCGCGCGGTCCGAAGGAGCACGGGACACCGGCGTGACCACGTTGTGGGCGGAGGGGGGATCAGAGGTCTGCCTCTTCCCGTGCGTCGAAGGCCTCACGGGCGCGTGTGATGGCCGGCATGCTCTCCGACACCCATGCGAGCAGCACGTCGACAGGGGGACGCAGGGTCTTGCCCAAGGGCGTGATCCGGTATCTGACCGCCACCGGACGGGTGGACACGACCTCGCGCTCGATCACCCCGTTTCGCTCGAGTCGCCGAAGCGTCGCGGTCAGCGACTTCTGTGTCACGTGCGGGATCGCCCGGCGCAACTCGTTGAAGCGGCATGGCCGTTCGCACAGTTCACTGAGAACGCTGAGTGACCATTTGTCGAGAACCTGGTCGAGCAGTTCGCGGTGCGGGGGGCCGATGAAGACGGTATCCATGGAGAAACCTGGTCTCGTTGAAGTGTCCTTACTCCACTAAGTATCTTATGGATACCCCGTACAGGAGGAGGGCACGATGGCTGTCCAGCACTTCACGCCGGAAGGCATGCTGCAACCGGTTCCGTATCACCACGTCGCAGTCGGCACCGGATCGAGACACGTCCATGTCAGCGGACAGATCGCACGCCGGGCCGACGGAACCCCGGTCGCGCCCGGCGACCTGGCCGGGCAGGTCGCCCAGGCACTGCGCAATACCTCCGTCGGACTGGCGAGCGCGGGGGCGTCGTTCGCGGACGTACTGCGCCTGACGTTCTACGTCACCCGGTGGAGTCCTGAAAAGATCGGCGACTTCATGGCGGGTGTGGAGGCCGTCGCCGATGAAATCGGGCTCCGGCTCCCTTTGCCGCCGGCCTCCCTGATCGGTGTGGACTACCTCTTCGAACCGGACGTGCTCGTAGAAGTGGAAGCCACCGCACTGCTCGACTGACCCCGCGCCGACGCAGCGGCACGGCGTCCACGGCACCGTCGGCGGCCGTGTTCCCGGGGACTGTAAATCGCTCGGCGTGACTCCCGGCTGTGATAGCGGGTCTACCCGGCGACCGGCCCCGAAGGCTACCTCCCGGTCGCGGTCGTCTTCACCGACATGTCCGCGGCGACGAGCCCGGCGAGGTCCCCTCGCCCGGCAGGCCTCGGCGACCTGACCGGGGTGATGCAGCGTGCCCTTCGGGCTGCCGGACAGGTCGACCAGCAGCCCGCGGGCGATGAACCGGCCGACCACGAAGGACGTCACCGCCGCCTTCTGTCCGCGCACATTCGGTGTGCCGAGCGCCTCGGCGGTCCGGTTCGCCGCCGCTCCGGAGATCGGCTCCTCGCCCATCGCGGCCCGTACAGCGCCGGCGTCCAGCGCCTCGACCGACGACCTCGCCCGTCGCCCCGGAAGTGCGTCCGGCTGCCCGGCCCGCCGACGGCGAGCCCGCCCGCCGGACCTCGCAGTCGACCACCCGGCGCGCGAGGCCGGCCCTCTGCCCGGGGCCGGGCACGTGTCGGTTGTGCCCGGGCACGGCGCGGCCCCCTTGCCGTCGGCGCGTACAGGAAGGGGCTGCGCGGGTCGGCACCCGGAATCGCCGGGGCCGGTGGGGGGCGATCCGGGGAATCTGGTGTCAGGGCGAGGGGCAGGGGCCCGGGGTCCGGGTGAGGGAGGCGCGGGCGCCGCCGACGACGATGTCGGTGCCGTCGGACAGCCGGACGTGCAGGGCGTTGACGACGAGACCGCGCCCGTCGCCGTACACCCGCTGCTCGTTGAGGGTGACCGTGCCGAGCTGCGGGAGGGTGATGACGGTGTTCGGCGCCGGGCGGGCGGCGAGCGTGGTGTTGCCCACGCGGGCTCCGGTCAGGGTGGTCGCGCCGGTGACGGTGATCGTGCCCAGTGCCGTGGGTGCGGTCGCGGTGGCCGTGGCGGTCGCCGTGCCCGCGCTGACCAGGCCGCCGAGGAGGTGCAGTCCGTTCACGGTGGCGGTGGAGGTGGCCGTACGAGCGCCGCCGGTGCCCGCGATGCCCGCCGCGTGGGTCGTGGCGGAGGTGAATGAGCCGGTGGAGGAGCCGACATGGGTGGTGCCGAGCTGGGCGCCGTCGGTGGCCGGGTCCTCGGTGCAGGTGACGTCCGCAGGGGCCAGTGGCGCGATCGGGGCGGCCGTGACGGCCTGGGCGTGTGCGTCCATGAGCAGTGCCACGAACGTCACCGAGGTGCAGCCGGGCGGGTCGATGCCGTGCCGGACGGTGGTCGCCGTGGCGCACAGGGTGTACGTGCCACTGCGGGCCGAGGTCACCCGGACCGTGATCGTGCAGGACTCCTGCCCGGCGGCGAGGTCACCGCCGGAGGTGAGACCGTGCCCACCGGGGTCGACGGTGACCGTGCCGGAAGGACAGTTGGTGGTGGCGGAGCCGGGGTCGGCGACGAGCCCGGGCGGTAGCTGCTCGGTGAAGGACCAGCCGCGCTTCGCCGCCTTCTCGGTGGTGTTGGTGACGGTGAAGGTCAGCGTGGTCGAGTCGCCGACGCCCACCGGGTCGGGGTCGAAGGCCGTACTGAGCTGCGGTGTGGCGTCCAGGATCCGGAGGTTGTCGATCGCGCCGTCGTTGCCGGTCCCGCTGGCCTGCGCGTTGACCATGCGGACACCGACCGAGGGGCCCGAGAAGAGCACGGCGTCGTCGCCCGCGTAGGTGCCGACGTGCGTGCCGTTCGCGGTGACCGTACCGGCGTCGGTGCACGTGTCGATGGGATCGGTGAACGCCGGGACGGCCCGCTGTCCGTCGAGCAGGGAGAACTCCAGCAGTGGGTGCGCGGCGAAGCAGTTGACGGCCGCCGCGTCCACCGAGAAGGTCAGGAAGCGGCCGGTCGCCGCCACCGGCACCGGCACCGGCTGCACCGTCTCCAGCTGCGTCTTTCCGGCTCCCGGGTTCCCCGCGGTGTACGCGGTGACGGCATGGTTGGCGGCCGGGTCGCCGCCGGCCCATTCGGCCAGCGCCAACGCCATGGCCTGCTGAGAGGGCCAGGACGTCCCGCAGCCGCTGCCGACCGGGGCGGTGGCGGGGTCGGCCGCCGAGACCAGCCAGCCGTTGCAGGCGGTCAGCCAGGCCGGGTCGGCGGTGTACGTCTCGGCGAGCGGCGGAGCCCCGGTGTACGAGGTCAGCAGGCGGGGAGCCCCCGGGGCGTTCTCGAACCCCTCCTCGAAGAGCACGGTCGCCGCACGGGGTACCGGCGCGGACACGGTCGCGGTTCTTCCGGTGGGCGCGGGTGCGGCGGCCGCGGGCAATGCGGCGGCCAGTACCGCCACGCACGCCAAACCGGACGTCGCGACGGCATGCAGGAACGGTACGGTCCGGCGCGGCCGACCCGGTAAGTGTCTGTACACGTCTTCCCCTCCTCGATTCGCCCCGCAGACCGCAACCGCGGCGCGCGGGAAGCCCGTTGCCGAGCGGCGCGGGCCGTCCGACGGCCGCGGCCCGACCCGGCGGGCGATGCCTGGCCGCGAAACGGTGACCAGTCTGGCTGTCACGCCCGGACCCGGCAGCAGCGCACACAGGAGGGCAGGGCGGCGCGCGCCGGGCGCATGCGCCGTCAGAACCTCTCCAGCTACGCCAAGGGACTGCCGCCTCGGGTATCCGGCCGCGACGGGTCTGCCGACGACTACCGCCCCGGCAGCATCAGCCCCGAGAGGAACCAGCCACCGTCTCCCCGGGCGGCCGCCTCTCTCGCCTGCCCGGCCCCTACGCCGGTCCTGACACCGCCTTCGTCTCCGTCTCCGGGCGTAGTGCGGCGAGCGGTGAGCGTCGGCCCTCCCCGACCTGGCGGAGCTCCTCCCAGCCGGCCTCGGGGTGCGCGTCGGGGAGGGCGTCGACGGCGGCGGTGCGGTGGAGCGGGACCTGGACCGCACCGGCCCGCGAGGTGCCGTACTTCATCATTCTTGGCGCGCCGAATCCTGCGAGTACGCCGACGAATCTGCTGTTCAACGTGGTAGCCGGGCCGGGCGCACTGGGGCGCTACCGTCGCGACGGCGCCCCGCCCCGGCGCGCGGTCGCCCGGACACTGCCCTGCGTTCTCATCGGCGCCGCCGTCCGGCGTGTCCGCGCGCAGCGGGATCCGTACGCGGACAACGCCACCGCCCTGATCGCCCGCATCACCTGACCGGCCGCCAAGGGAGAACCGCCCATGGACACCCCGCCCGCACCCGCCCCTGCCGCCGACATCCGCGACCAGCAGAGCGCCGACCTGCGCGCCGCGCTCCAGCGCGCCGTCCCGCTGCTGGTCTTCGCCGCCGGACGGGAAGCGGACACCGACCTCCGCCAGTCGGCACTGCCGTTCACGACCGCCGACGATCAGATGGTGCTTGAAACCGGGTCGAGCACGGTCGACGGGTGAGGGCCAGACATGCCCCCCTTTGAGGGCTCGGACATGAGAGCCGTCCATGGCACAGTCGCCCAGGCCCAACGAGTCCGCGCGGCGCAGCTCGGTCAGCAGGGCGGCGTGCAGGCGTGGCCGGACACCGGCCTCGGTCCAGTCCCGCAGTCGGCGGCAGGCCGTGACGCCGGAGCAGTCCATGGGCTCGGTCGGGATGTCGCGCCAGGCAACGCCGGTCCGCAGGACGTACACGATGCCGGTGAAAGTCGCCCGGTCCGGAACGCGAAGCCGCCCGGGATGCCGGCGGCGTCGTTCGGGAGCGGGTGGCAGCAGCGGGGCCACCCGCTCCCACAGGTCGTCCGGAACAAGATCAACACGCGCACGGACACCCTTCCGACCGAGGTCGGCGACTGCAGGACCCACAGCTCAACTCATTCTGAAGCGATCAGTCGGAAGGGCGAGCGCCAGATCCAGGCCAGCGCGGCCCCCGGCGTCACGCAGGACAGGAAGGCCGCCGGGCGGGCCAGGCCGCCGGCCTCCCAGCCCAGGGCTGTCGGCAGGAGGAGGAGCAGACCGAGGAGGAGGATGCCGAGGGCAGGTAGATGTACGGACGGAGTGAACCGCCTTGCTTCGCACGGCATTTCGTACGAGAGCGTCCCCGCCAGGAAGGCCCCCGCAAAAATGACTGGGAAGAGGGTGATGAGGAGCATTCGGGAGCCGATCACGCCGGTGCCCCAGCGGCGGCCGTCCTCCAGGACCGACGAGTCCGGGCGGGGATCGCCCGGCGCGTAGTAGACGTCGATCCTCATGCCCGCCTCCGGCGGCTGGTGACGGGTGTACATCGTGGGCACGGTCACTTCGCGCGGACCGCTGTCGTACGGGATGCGCAGGACCAGGTCGGTCTCGAAGAACACCGGCTCGTCGGAGGCGTTGTCGCCACGGACCGGGTCCCCTGCGAGCCGGACGACGGTGACGGAATACTGCCCGTGCCGGGCCGCTTCCAGGCGCTCGGTCTCCCGCCCGTACTCCGGGGACACCATGAACCCGAGGTTGAAGCAGGCCATCGTAGCCAGCGGCACCAGCCGGGCGACCAACCACACCAGCGCGCGGCCTTTGCTCGGGAGAAGACCCGTGTGCTGCGGGGCCCGACGGGAGGCGATGATCCAGGCAACGGCGAAGACCACGGTCAGTGCGGCCAGGCCCGTCTCGGTGACCAGCGGCGGGTACGGGCCGACGCCCCACAACACGCAGCCGACCGTCCCCGCGGCGCTGAGCAGCGTCCCCCAACCGGCGGAGCGTGGTCCACACGCTCCGCCGGTACGTGGGTCTCACCCGCGCCGACGCCTTCTCCAACCGCACCATGCCCGCCCCCTCTGCGCCCCTCAGCCTAGGGCCTGTCGTTTGGATCATCCCGGCGTCGCGGGGTCAGGCCCGCACATCTGCTGCGTTGTCGTCGGTTGCCAACGCTCCGCGCTGGCGCCTTCCTCCGCCTTGCAGCTGCACGCACCAGAACCCGCTCGGGTCGGCCGAGATGCACCACAGCTCGCGGCCGGCCTGATCCGAACGACAGGCTCTAGGCGTCACCCTGTTCGGGGCGGTCCCCGTAACGGGTGGTCAAGGTGCGGACGGTCGCCGTGATGCGGTCGCGGAGTTCGGCCGGGGCCAGGACCTCGATGTCCATGCCCAGGCGCAGGAACTCTCCGTGGGCGTGGTCGATCGACTCGATCGGCACCCGGGTCTTGGTCCACCCGTCGCCCGTGGGCGTCACTCCGAGGCGGCGGGCGCCTTCCGGGGTGAGCCGTACCAGGGCTTCCCCGGTGTGCAGCCGGGCCCGGAAGCCCGCCACATGGTCCTTCCAGTACGAGGCCAGGTCGAACCCCTCCGGAGCGGCGAACTCCGCCAGCGGACGCAGAGCGAGGATCTGGTCGACGCGGTAGGTGCGGATCCCGGACGGCCCTCCCGCGACCAGGTACCAGCGGCCCGCCTTCAGGACCAGGCCGTACGGCTCCACCCGCCGCTCGATCTTCTCCGGCGCCCGCCAGCGCCGGTACCGCAGGAGCGTCGTTCGCCGCTCCCACACCGCGGCGGCGACCGCGGCCAGGTGGGGCGTGCGGTCGGCGTCGCTGTACCAGCCAGGGGCGTCGAGCAGGAAGCGTTCCCTGATCCGCCCGGCGTGTTCGCGCAGCTCAGCCGGCAGCGCGGCGTGCAGCTTGAGCTGGGCGGTGGCGAGCGCCTCGCCGAGGCCGAGGTCGGCGGCGGCGCCGGGGAGCGCGGCGAGGAACGCGGCCTGCGCCTCGTCGGCAGTCAGTCCGGTGAGCCGGGTCCGGTAACCGTCGACCAGCCGGTAGCCGCCCGCGTGGCCGGCGGCGCCGTACAGCGGGATGCCGGCGGCGGCGAGCGCCTCGACGTCCCGGTAGACGGTACGGACGGACACCTCCAGCTCGTCGGCCAGTTGCCGGGCCGTCATCCGGCCCCGGTTCTGGAGCAGGAGGAGCAGGGTGACCAGCCGGCTCGCGCGCATGCCGTTCAGTATTCCTATTCACTGACAGCGGATGTCAGGGGACCCTTTCTACTCTGCGGCGCATGAACGACTTCGACTTCCTGCACGGCACTTGGGACGTGACCAACCGCCGTCTCACCGCACCGCTCGCAGCGGGCCCCGGGACCTGGGTCGAGTTCCCCGGGCACACGGTGGTCCGGCCGCTGTTCGGGGGCGCCGGCAACATCGACGAGATCACCTTTCCCACCCTCGGCCGCCAGGGCGCGACCCTGCGCCTGTTCGACCGCGAGACGCAACGCTGGTCGATCCACTGGTCCGACAGCCGGACCGGCCGGCTGGACCCGCCCGTCGTCGGTGGCTTCACCGGCGACCGCGGCGACTTCCACGGCGACGACACCTACGACGGGCGCCCGATCCGGGTGCACTTCACCTGGCACCGCCTCGGCCCGGACCACGCCCGCTGGGAGCAGGAGTTCTCCGCCGACGACGGCCGTACCTGGGAGCACAACTGGACCATGGACTTCACCCGCACCGGGCGGTCCGGCGCATGAGCATCGTCGAACTGCGGCAGTACACCCTGCACCCCGGAACCCGGGAGACCCTGATCGAGCTGTTCGAGCGCGAGTTCGTGACCGGTCAGCAAGCGGTCGGCATCACCGTCGGCGGGCGGTTCCGCGACCTGGACGACCCGGACCGGTTCGTCTGGCTGCGCGCCTTCCCCGACATGGCGCGGCGCCGGCGCTCACTGGAGGCGTTCTACAGCGGCCCCGTGTGGCAGGAGCACCGCGACGCGGCCAACGCCACCATGATCGACAGCGACGACGTCCTGCTGCTGCGCGGCCCCGGCTTCACCCCTGCGCCCGGCGTCCGTGAGGTGCTCGCGACCGTCTGCCACCCGTCCGGGTCGAGCGCCTTCGACGCCTATGCCGCCCGGCACCTCGGCCCGGACCACGCGCTGCACCGCACCGAGCACACCGAGAACGACTTTCCCCGCCTGCCGGTCCGCACCGGGAAGGACATCCGGGTTTGGTTCGGCCCGGCGCAGCCCCCGCCCTGGCCGGCGCAGCAGCTACGGCTAGAACCGGTGACCACCCAACTGATCATTTCAGAATGAGGTCCGGAGGCACACGAGGCTGCAAGCCATCTCCAGCAGGACTTGATGGAGGTCAGCGCGTCGTTTGTATGGCGGGCCGGGGAGGTCGACGATGGCGTCGCCCTGACCGCCGAGCTCGGCCGGTGGCCCGGCGGCCGCGCCCTGGCGAGGCCCGCAAGCCGGGCCCGGGGATTACCTGCCGCTTCTACTACACCGGCGACACCCCCTGACCGACATCCTCGGGGACTCGGGGACTCGGGGACTCGGGGACTCGGGGACTCGGGGACTCGGGGAGTCGGGGAGTCGGGGTGTGAGATTGGGGTTCGGGGGCATGTTGGGGCGGAGCCTATGGGACCGCTGTGGAGAGATGGGTCTGCTTGTAACCCTGCTGGCAGGCTCTCGGGTTGTCGGACGGCTCGCATCATTGGGCGATGGTGCGGGCCGTTCGGCACGTTCCGGTCCCGGGCCCGGAACCATGGTCGCGGCCGGGGGCGGATGGGGTCCGTGTCGGCCCGTGCCGGTATGGCGTGCACGAGTCAGGCCCAGTGCCCGGATGCGCTCTGGGACGCAGTACCACGGGCCGGCGCAACCCTCCCCCTCCGCTCTATCGTGTGCATTCTGCCGGGCCCTGATCCCCGCTTCGTCCCGGCCTCGGTCTGTCGACAGTCCTTTTCGCCTGCTCCACGCCGGTGCTGCCTTCGGGTTCGGGCAGACGGCGGACACGACCCCCGGCCCTTGGCCGCAGTCGAGGCTCAGGAGTAGGTCATGGGGCAGCCGTACCGCAGGGAGTGCTGTGCGGCGCGCAGATAGAGAGCCACGTAGAAGGCCGCGTCCCGGTCCTCGGCCCACGGTCCCGGCCGCGTCCGGGCGGTTCGTTCAGCTCCGCCGTCCAGGAACCACAGGCTCAGTGCGAGGTTCTCGCCTGCCGGTAGCGCGTCCACGGGCAGGGCGATGGTGCCGGCGAGCCGTTCGGCCAGGGTGAGTACCTGCGGGGCCCCGGCGACCACTGTCTCTTCGCCGGAGTACGCGGTGCCGAAGGGCAGGACGATCGTCTCCTCCAGCGCGAGGGGTACCAGTACGCTCCAGTCGAGGAGGGCCGACAGCTCCGCATCGGTCAGCAGCGTCCTGCACAGCGCCACGAAGCCGTCCATGGACGGGCTGACCTTCTCCTCGAACCAGCCCGACGCCTCCCGCGCGGCCCGCGGCACCTCGTATGGGGGCAGCCCGCGCTGCTGCAGCTCGGTGTTCAGCGCGGCGGCGATGTCCCCGTACCCGTCCTCCCCGGGCTGCGACCAGTCCTGTGCGGTGACACTCACCAGATAGACACCCATGGTCGCAACGTATCGGCCGCCACTGACAGGCCTCATCGCCCAGCTGACTGAACCCACTCGTTCTACGCCGGAAACACAGGCTGGTGGACGGGTTCCCCATCAGGCCCCTGCCAGATTCCCGTCCTCTGCCGTGTACGGCAGAGGACGGCCTTCGGCCTCCTCGCGGGCGCCTGTTCGGTTCAGGGCCGGGTGAAGATGTCGTGGGTCCCGATCCGGCGCCACACGATGTGCCGATCCCTGGTTATCCGCGCCTGGCCGTAGCACCACGTCGCGCGCCCGTCCGGCGTCCAGGTCAGCTCGTAGACGCCCGGAGCGGAGCGGACGCCCTTGGTGCGGAGCCCGGGTGGAAGCGGCGTCCGGTGTGCAGGTCGGGGACGAAGGCCTCGAGGACGGCGGGGCGGAAGCGCTGGTGCTGGGCGGGGGTGAGGCGGTCGAGGTCGGTGGTGAGGCGGGGCAGGGTCTCGAACGTGGGAACGGCACCTCCGGGCAGCACGACGAGGCCCCCGGTGGATACCGGGGGCTGGGGGAGCGTTCGGGGTGAAGCGGAAAGAGTGCGCTATGTGGTGCTGATAGGCGACGGGTTGGGGATGGTGCCGGAGAGCGATGACACTCCGGGCCCGCCTCGGGCCGTACCTCGCCTGGCGGGACGCGGGCGAGAAAGTCGAGCTCTTCTTCCCGCCTGGCGGGACGTGTACCGGACTGGCCTTTTCTTGCTGGTCAGGGCGGTGTGGCGTGGTGGTGGTCATGAGGGATGTCAGGCTGATCAGGCGCGGTCAGATGTACCGCTACTTCCTGCGGCAGGTCGTCGTCGGTGACTACCGCTGCCCCGTCCGTACACCCCTCGGCATAGCTCAGGTACAGGTAGGTGTCCGGCCGGGCCGGTGGACGGGACGGGGCCTGGCCGATCGTATCGAGGACGAGCTGCGCCAGTTGTTCGGTGAGGGCCGGGATGCTGGGCCGAGCCGTGGAAGTGACGGATATGGACATCGTCTTCCGTCCGCAGCCGACCATCCAGCTGATGTGGGCGCTGGGGGAGGAGGAGACGCGGCAGGTGGTCGGGGCCGCGCACGAGCGGGCGATCGAGGCGACGCTCGCGTGGATCGAGGACCATGCTTCGACCATCCGCGTCGGGGCTCAGGGCCGTTACCCCACCCGGCCGGTGCGCGGTCTGGCCTTCGCGCGCTTCCGCCACTACGAGTCGAGGGCCGGGGCACCGTTGCTCCACGACCACCTCCTGGTGTACCTGCCGGGGCTGCGTCCGGACGGGAAGTGGGGCGCGGTGCACTCCACAACCCTGCTGGAGAACGTCGTCGCGGCCTCCTCCCTCGATAACGAGCTCGTTATGGCCGGGGTGTGCGAGGCGCTGGACGTGGCCTTCGAGCCGTGCATCGTCAGCGCGGGGCGTCGGCCGGTGATGGAGGTGGCCGGGGTGCCGCACGAGCTGATCGGCTGGATGTTGCAGCGCGGCCACGAGATCGACCTGTGCCGCCGGGAGCTGGAGCACGAGGACGTCACCGCCGCCGACGAGGACGGTGACCTGCGCTTCGGGCCCGTGGTCTCCGAGGAGGCCCGCACGAAGATCAACCGGATCGCGGCCAGGAAGACCCGCCCGCCGAAGCCGAAGTCCCGCTCGCTCACGCAACTGCGTTCCGACTGGCGGGCGAGCGCGAAGGCGTTCCTCGGGGAGGCCGCGCATCTCGTCGACACGCTGCTGGAGCGGGTGCGGGCCGCGGCCGCCGCGATCCGCGCCCGCGTCGCCGAGATCCTGGACGTCGCCCTTGCGGCTCTCGGTGTCCCGGCGATGGTGTTCGTGATGAGCAGTAACGGCCTCTTCCACCGCCGTCATCTGCTGGCCGAATCCCGCCGCTTCCTCGCCCTGGTCCAGCGTGGCCGCCGTCACGAGTTGGGTCTGGACGACAAGATCGTGAACGCGGCCATCGCGGCACACTGCCTGGACATCACCGAACCGAAGACCACCCGGGGCCTCCTGGCGGACTACCGCCTCTACACCGCCCACTGGGCCCGCCCCGATTCGACCCACGCCCGCAGGCGGCCTCTGACGTCGACCACCGGCCCCCGGCCGGCCTCACCGCCCCGGACGGTCCGGCCCTGCCGGTGGGAGTGGGGGAGTGGGACATCCCGCGTGTCCCGCTGCGCTACGACCGCGCGGTCATCGCCTCCACCGCCCTCACCCACCAGCTGCGTGCCGCGCGCGGTGCGGGACGTGCCCGGTACTACGAGGGCGTCGCCGCGCACCAGCAGGCCGCGATGCCCGAACAACTCCTCCACGTCCTCGACACCGACACCGGCACCAGTACCGAGGAGCCGAAGGCCGAGGGCGAGTCGGCGAACTACATGAAGAGGCTGCGGGCGTTCCAGAAGGCGCGTGCCGGGATGGACGTACAGGATCTGGCTGCCGAGCAGATCAGCAGCATCCAGGCCCGCATCGAGGAGACGAAAACGCGCGGCAAGGTACTCCAGGAGCGCTACCCCTACGGCCCCGAAGTTCCTGCCTGCCTGCCGGCCGGTCCTCGAGGACCAAGAGCGCGGACAGCGTCCCAGGCAGCCGGGCACCGGACACGGAGGGGTGAGCCGCTGAGTGGACTCCGCTCTCCACGGGTGGGCTCCATTGCGTGGAGAGCAGAGCCCACCGAATGGAGCCCACATCTTCGGCCACCGGTCCGCCGGGGGGACCGGTGGCCGAGGTCGCGGATGCGCCGGTCGGGACGTGGTCGGCGGCCACGCCCTGGCGGTGGGGAAGAAGAGTCAGGGTGGGAAGAGCCTGTCACGGATGTACAGAGATCCTCGTCATGATTTACCCGATCCCGGATCTCACCCCGGACCTCCTGGCGCGTCTGAGACAGATCACCGACGCGGCCCGGCTACGGGCGGCGCTGTACGTGGCGCCCGCTGTACCTTCGCCGGTCCGGGGGAGCCGAACACGGCAGTACCCCGGGAGTCGGCCGAACCCGCCATGGGCCCCACGGCCGCGTCGCTCCCCCTGATCGCACACGCCACCGGCATCCGGTGCACACGTCCGATGCCGATGCCGATGCCGATGCCGATGCCGATGCCGGTGGCGGTGGCGCGGCGCGTCGTGGTCGTTGGTGGAGGTGTTCGAAGTATCAACGCGCGGACACAGGAGCCCTGTTGGTTCCCTATCCTGCTGTACTCGCCCTTCCGCATGCCCTCGTCGAGTAGGTCACGATGCCCGTCGTCACCCGTGAGGGTGACCGCCGCTGCAAGCTCCCGCCGCACCAGCGCGCACTCATCGCTCTGGTGTATCTGCGCCGCCACGGCACCCTGGCCCGGATCGCGTCCGGCTTCGGGATATCCGTCGGCACCGCCCACGCCTACGTCGCCGCCGTGACCGGTCTGCTCGCCGAACGAGCTCCCGGCCTGTTCAAGACGCTGCGCGAACATGATCCGGAGTTCGTCCTCTGGACGGCACTCTCGCCGAGTGCGACCGCGTCGGCGGCAGCCGGGCCGACTACTCGGCCAAGCACCGCCGGCACGGCGTGAACGTCCAGGTCGTCACCGGACCTGCCGGTGAGGTGCTGTGGATCTCGCCCGCGCTGCCGGGCCGCACCCACGACCTGACCGCCGCCCGCACTCACCACATCATCCGGATCCGCGAACGCCAGGGCGTCCCCGTCCTCGCCGACTGCACCTATCAGGGCGCCGGCCCCTGGGTCACCACCGGGCTCAAACGTCCACCGGGCGGCGAGCTCATCCTCACCCAGCGCACCGTCAATCGGGCCTTGGCGGCGGCCCGGGCACCGGTCGAACGCGGCATGGCACGGCTGAAGTCCTGGCAGATCTTCCGCAGATCCCGCATCAGTTCCAACCGCATGACCGTCATCGCCAAATCCGTACACACGCTGCTGAACTGCAGTTATTCAGGATGGAAGAAGCTCACGGAGTCTTTTCCAACCTCACGCTGACGTGTGGTGAAGGACGAGGACGGCCTGGACGATCGCTGTGATGTGGTTGGTGCTGCAGCGAAGCTTCCGTAGGAGACACCAGCCTTTCAGAGTGGCCACGGCCTGCCCGCCGGGGCAGCGGATCTTGGCGTGGGTGCTGTTGTAGCGACGCTGCCACCGCTTGAGGCGCCGGCCTCGAAACGGGACCCGGACAGCTCCGCCGGCGCCCTGGTACGCCTTGTCCCTCCAGCATCTGAGTCATGCTTCGACGAGGGCTTCGATGATCCCGTGCTGCCGTGCGGCGGTCAGGTCGTGAGTCGAGCCGGGCAAGACCGGTGAGACCCGGAGCAGCCGTCCGAACGGATCAGTGAGGACCTGCACGTTCATGCCGTGACGCTTGTGCTTCCCGGAGTGATAGGGGTGTCGGCGGCGATGTGGTCGATCGGCAGCAGGGTGCCGTCGAGGATGACGAACGCCTTCTGCTGGATCGTCCGCATCGCCTCGGCCAGGGACGGGGCGATGGCGGCCAGGGCCTCGATGGCCTCGCGTATGTAGCGGTAGACGGTCGCGATCCCGACGCCGAACCCGGAGGTCGGCTGAGCGTAAGTATCGCCGCATCGCAGGTGGGCCGGGGCGAGCAGAGCCTGTCGCGAGGGGGGAAGGCGCCGCCGGCGCGTCCCGATCTCCCGCCGCCTGGCTGTCAGCCGTCCGGTCAGGAACCGCAGAGTACGGCCGGACAGATCAATCGCCGACGGGTGGGCAAGCACGCGAAGCTCCTGGCAGACACGGGTGATCTTGGTCGAGAACCCGTCTACCAGGAGCTTCGTCGTTGCGCAGGCATGTCCAGCTCACGGTCAACATCGCCAGCTTGGAAAGAGCTCACTGCCGACCGGTCCCGACGGCCTGAGAACAGACTGGACAGTGAGGTTCGGCGATGGGCTGGAGAGTGCGGCCGTGCCGCGTCCGAGGCCCCGGTCGGTGTCCCGGAGCCCCCACGCGGAAGTCAGAGGTCGATGATCCGGAGCGCGAAGAAGAGCGCCACGGAGAGCGAGCCGAGGAGGATGAGGGACACCCAGATCATGGGGTGCTCCCAGATGCCCCCGTCGGGCCGCTCGGGATGGGCGGAGGAGATGGAACCCTCGACGGGCGGGGTCTCCTCGGGGGGTACGAGCGGTTCGGCCATGACCTCTCCTCCGATCGGTGAGGCGGATTCGCTGCCGTCTCCACCATTCCCCGACGGAGAGATGGGTGCCAGTCGCGTCGTTCTTGCGTCGAAACGCGATCGAGAGGCATGCGGCACGTGCCGGGCGTCCGTCGCCCCGGGCAGCTCTCGCCGAAGCGTCGTCCCGGCTTCGCGCGATCGGCCCCACCGCACCCGGGCGTTCGCCGCGATCGGGTCGGCCCGGCGGACCTCCGCGGGCCACTCCTCACCTGCGCCGCTCCTCGGTCGGCGGCTCGGGCGACGTCGCGGTGCGGCCGCCCAGGAACTGGTACGGCCTGAGCCGGCGCGTCGCGTCCACGAACGGCGTCCTGACGGGGTGCCGGTACTCCGACGTCCTGTCGGGCCGCCGGTCGGTCGCGGGACGACGCGGCTGGGAGGCGGGGTCGGGGGGCGAAAGTTCCCCGTCCCTGATCCTCGCGCCGAGGAGGAAGGCGTCGATGACCACGGCGACGACGAGTCCGACCGACGCCTGGGCCAGTTCCGCCTGCCAGACGGCGGCGGCGTTCGTGAAGGGCGCGGAGCCCGACGCGCATACGCTCATGTCACGTCCCTGTGGTCGGGAGGGGGCGGAGCCGTCGCGTACGCACCCCGGCGGTCGCCGTTCTTCCCGTGGTCGGCAACTCGAAGGTGCTACTTCGAGGACCTTTCGAGCGATATGACCCTCTCGGATGCAACCTGTAATGGCACGGTCGCGCACGGTTTTCGGGCACCGCCCGTGGTGCGCGTGACGCCGGACCGTGACTCGCACGGACGACGGAGGGACCGAAGCGCTGTTCGCGGCCGTTTGCGCACAAGGCCGGGTCACGCGTCGTCCCCGCGTGGCCCGCATCCGGGGAGGCCCGCACGCGGAAGAAGGGGAACCACACCACGACGTTTCCGGAGATCCCCTTCCTCATGTCCGATCAGCACGATCCCGCCCCGTACGACGCCCTGCTGCTGCTCTCCTTCGGCGGCCCCGAGGGGCCGGACGACGTGGTCCCGTTCCTGG
>NZ_JBSHHY010000033.1:0-78876 GCF_053618675.1 Streptomyces sp. NPDC055632
CGCCCGGTTACATTCCGAACCCGGAAGCTAAGCCTTTCAGCGCCGATGGTACTGCAGGGGGGACCCTGTGGGAGAGTAGGACACCGCCGAACAATTTTTAGCCTCAACCCCCGGACCATGTCCGGGGGTTGAGGCATTTTTGCGTTCCGGATGTGTTCCGGGCGCGTTCTACGCTTGGGCCATGCGATACGACTTGGTCATCTTCGACAACGACGGTGTGCTGGTGGACAGCGAGCCGATCTCCAACACCCTGTTGGCCGGCTATCTGACGGAGCTCGGGCACCCCACCTCGTACGAGGACTCGCTGCGCGACTACATGGGGTCCGCCATGCACCGCGTCCACGACCTGGTCGAGGAGCGGACCGGGCAGCGGCTGCCCGCGGACTTCGACGACGTCTTCCACGCGCGCGTCTTCGCCGCGTTCCGGGCCGAGTTGGAGCCCGTGCCCGGGGTCGAGGACGTGCTGAAGCGGCTGGTGGCGGCCGGGGTTCCGTACTGCGTGGCCTCCTCGGGGAGTCACGAGCGGATCAGGGTCGGGCACCGGAAGACCGGGCTCGACGCCTGGTTCCGGGACGAGAACGTCTTCAGCTCCGAGGACGTCGGCCGGGGCAAGCCGGCGCCGGACCTGTTCCTGCACGCCGCCGCGCGGATGGGCGTCGAGCCCGGGCGGTGCGTCGTCGTCGAGGACAGCCGGCTCGGCGTGCAGGCCGCCGTCGCCGCCGGGATGGACGTGTACGGGTTCATCGCGATGACGCCCGAGGAGAAGCTCGCCGGGGCCGAGGGGTTCTTCCGGAGGATGGACGAGCTGCCCGCGATTCTGGGGATGTGATCCGTCTACCCAGGGGTAGTTTCCGGCCGTACGCTGTGCCGCCATGACGGATGCGCGGTTGCGGCGTGGGCGGGGATCCCTGGCGTTCGGTTTCTTCGTGCAGGGGGTCACCTTCGCCCTGCTCGTGACCCGGATACCCGCGATCCAGGACCGGTACGGGATATCCGACGGGCTGCTGCCCGCCTTCCTGGCCGCCGTGCCGATCCTCGCCGGAGTGGCGAGCGTGACGACCGAGAAGGTCGTCGCCCGGGTGGGGCCGGCCGTGGTGCTGCGCTGGTCCCAGCCCTTCGTGCTCCTCGCCCTGCTCGCCGTCGGCGCCGGTACGGAGCTGTGGCAGGCCGCCGTCGCCCTCGGGCTCTTCGGGGTCGCCGTGGGCGCCCTGGACGCGTCCATGAACATGCTGGGCGTGAGCCTCCAGCGGGCGTACGGGCGCAGCATCATGCTCGGCTTCCACGCCGCGTACAGCCTCGGCGGGATCGTGGGGGCCTCGCTCGCCTGGGCCGGGGCGCACTGGCACCTCTCGCTGTTCACGTCCTATCTGCCGGTCGTGGCCGCCCTGTTGCCCCTCGCGCTCGTCGGCAGCCGGTGGTACGCGGCCGGTGGCGACGGGCCCGGGCCGGAGGCGGGCGGGGAGGAGGGGAGCGGCGGGGTCGCGTTCAAGCTGCTGCTGCCGCTCTGCCTGGTGATGAGCTTCGCGTACATCGGGGACTCCACGGTCGCCAACTGGAGCGCCAAGTACCTCCAGGACGTGCTGGGCAGCTCCGAGGAGCTGGCGACCGTGCCGTACAACGCGTACATGGTGACGACGCTCCTCGGGCGGGCCGTCGGGGACTTCGGGGTGCGCCGGCTCGGGGCCGCGGCGGTCGTGCGGGGCGGTGCCGTGCTCGCGGCGCTCGGGTTCGGGCTCGTCGCGGTGGCGCCGGGAGCCTGGGCGGGGATCGCGGCGTTCACGCTCCTCGGGCTCGGGCTCAGCGTGATCGTGCCGCAGACCTTCGCCGCCGCCGGGCGGCTCTTCCCCGGGAACAGCGACGCGGCCGTGGCGCGGCTCAACGTCTTCAACTACGTCGGGTTCCTCGTCGGGTCGCCGCTCGTGGGGGCGCTCGGGGACGCGTGGAGCTACCGGGGCGCCATGCTGGTGCCGATGGTGCTCGTCCTGGTGACGGTGGTGTACGCCACGTCGTTCGGCCCGCGAGGGGCCCGATACGGTGGCGGGCATGAGCGGCCGCGCACTGTTGATGTGGGATGAAGCTGTCACGCAGTACGACTTCGGGTCCGAGCATCCGATGGATCCGGTACGGCTCGCGCTGACGATGTCGCTGGTGCGGGCCCACGGGCTCGACCGGGCGGTCGACGTGGTCGCGGCGAAGCCGGCCGGGGACTCGACGCTGCGGCTCGTGCACCGCGAGGACTACGTGGCGGCCGTGCGGGCGGCCTCGGCCGATCCGCGCCGTGCCGACCAGGCGTACGGGCTCGGCACGGTCGACGATCCGGCGTTCGCCGGGATGCACGAGGTGTCGGCGCTGATCGCCGGGCAGTCGGTGGGGGCGGCGGAGGCGATCTGGCGCGGGGAGGCCGCGCACGCGGTCAACTTCTCCGGCGGGCTGCACCACGCGATGCCCGGCGCCGCGTCCGGCTTCTGCATCTACAACGACGCCTCGCTCGCCATCGCCCGGCTGCTCGAACTGGGCGCGGAGCGGGTGGCGTACGTGGACGTGGACGTGCACCACGGGGACGGGGTGCAGGCGGCGTTCTGGGAGGATCCGCGGGTCCTGACGGTCTCGCTGCACGAGCACCCGAGGACGCTGTTCCCGCAGACCGGCTGGCCGGAGGAGACCGGTGCGCCGGGGGCCGGCGAGGGCGGGGCCGTGAACGTGGCGCTTCCGGCCGGGACCGGGGACGCGGGATGGCTGCGGGCCTTCCACGCGGTCGTGCCGGAGGTGATCGCGGACTTCCGGCCGCAGGTCCTCGTCACGCAGCACGGGGCGGACACGCACTTCGAGGACCCGCTCGCCCACCTGGCGGTCTCCCTCGACGCCCAGCGGGCGGTCCAGGAGGCCTGTCACGAGCTGGCGCACGAGCACGCCGGCGGGCGGTGGCTGGCGCTCGGCGGCGGCGGGTACGCGGTGGTCGACGTCGTACCCCGGTCGTGGACGCACCTGGTGGGGATCGTGGCGCACGCGCCCGTGGACCCCGCGTCGGTGATCCCCTCGTCCTGGCGGGACGAGGTGTACGCGCGAACGCGGCAGTCGGGTCCGGCGCGGATGACGGACGGGCGGTGGCCGGTGGCCTTCCGGGACTGGTCCGAGGGGTACGACCCGGCGGACCGGCTCGACCAGGCGGTGATCGCGACCCGTAGGGCGGCCTTCCCGCTGCGGGGGCTGCTGGCCTGAAGCGCCGCCCGTCCGGGGAACGCCCTACCGGAAGTTACGCCGACGGTGGGGCGTCCTGGAGGTTCGCGTCCCCGGGCGGCCGTGTTCCGGCAGCATCGGAGGGGTGTGGAGCACCGGGGCGCTGCGGGCGCATCTGTTGGCGGCGGGGTTGGCGGGCGCGGTGGCGACCCCCCGGGAGGAGAACCTGCGGAGCTACCGGCTCTTCGCCGCGCGCGATCCCCGGGTGCTGCTCGGGCTCGACCCGGTGCGCGGATGGGACGAGGCCGGGCTGCTGCGGCTCATGGCCGACCGGTGCGGGGTCTCGGGGGATCCGCGGCACCGGTCGGGCCCCGACGCCATCGATCCGGAGCGCACCCTGCGGGGGCTCGACGCCTTCGCGGCGCGGCTCGGAGCGGCGGCGGCGCGGCGGGTTCCGGTGCTCCTGGGCACGGGCCATCCGCACCGGCTGCTCGGTTTCTACGCCGTCCTCGCAGACGCGTTGTCGGCGGCGGGATGTCTTGTCCTCACCCCGGCGCAGGGGAGATGTGTCGACATAACGACCCGGTTCGGCGTACGCACGTACCTCCTCGACTACGCACGGGGGGTGGCGTTCGTACGGGAACCCGGACCGCCCGGGGGCGGGCGCGCACCGGGGGCGCACTGCCATTCGCCGCTACCGGTCAGGGCCGCCCTGGAGAGCGCGGCCGACTCCGGAGGGCCGCTCCCGGAGCTGGTGGTCGGGGACCACGGATGGGTCTGCGGAGCAGGTCAGCTGGGTATCGAGGCCATCGGGCTCGCCGACACGGACGATCCCGCGCTGTTCGTCGGGGAGGCGGAGGGGCAGGTGTCGGCGGTGGTTCCGCTTGACGACGGCGTGCGCTCCGCCTCGTACCTCCCGCTGACGCGCTATGTACTCAATCGAGCGTGTCTGTCACGGTAAACGGCCGGTGGTGGCTCCTCTTCCCCACTCGTACCACCCGCCCCTACTCTGGATCGTGAGCGCTCGGCGACGAAGAGTCACCGGAGGGGAAGCCGGTGGGCGTCGCGGCGGAAGGTACAGGTGGGTCATGGCTGCTGGCGATCGACCTCTCAACGAGGTCAAGTTTCTGACCGTGGCGGAAGTCGCCTCGGTGATGCGCGTCTCGAAGATGACCGTGTACCGCTTGGTGCACAGCGGTCATCTGCCGGCGATCCGGGTGGGCAGGTCCTTCCGGGTGCCCGAGCAGGCGGTGCACGAGTACCTCCGGGAGTCCTACGTGGGGGTGGGGACCGCGTAGCGAGCGCGCGGCACGGTGCCGGGAGAAGTCCGGGAGGACCCCGGGCGGCTCCCGGGAGAGCCGGATATTGCCCTCGGATTACGAGCGAGGTGCTCGGGACGGTAGGCTAGGCCGACGTAGGTCGTGTGGGCCCAGACGCCCCGCACCGATTCCCGCCGAGGCGGGAATGTTCCGAGAAGTGAGCGAGGGTAGTCGTGGGCTCTGTTATCAAGAAGCGGCGCAAGCGGATGGCGAAGAAGAAGCACCGCAAGCTGCTCAAGCGCACGCGCGTTCAGCGTCGCAACAAGAAGTAAGGCGACCGCTGCACCGCAGCATTCAGTGCGTCGGGCGTGGCCCTTCACCGTTCGCGGTGAAGGGCCACGTCTTTTATTGCGCGGAAATCTGGAAGCGCTACGGTGGCGACCTACGGAACCGGCGGAACCCGGCGGAACCGGCGGGACTCGCGGAAGCGTTCCACGGAAGACCGAAGACGGACGGAAGGCGCTGATCTTGGGCAGGGTCGTGCTCGTCACCGGTGCCGCCCGGCACCTCGGCGGCCGCTTCGTGCGGCGGATCCAGCGGGACCCCGAGGTGGAGCGGGTGATCGCGGTCGACGCGGTCGACCCGGCGCACCAGCTCGGCGCCGCCGACTTCGTACGGGTGGACATCCGCCGCCCCGAGATCGCGAAGGTCCTCGCCGAGCACGACGTCGACACGGTGGTCCATCTGGACGTCACCGGGACGGCCCTCGGCGGTGGCGGCCGGACGTCGGTCAAGGAGACCAACGTCATCGGCACCATGCAGCTCCTCGGCGCCTGCCAGAAGTCGCCGCGGATCGGGCGCCTCGTCGTCAAGTCCAGTACGAGCGTGTACGGCTCCGCGCCGCGCGACCCGGCCGTCTTCACCGAGACGACGCCCGCGAAGGCGCTGCCGAGCGGGGGCTTCGCGAAGGACGCCGTCGAGGTCGAGGGGTACGTGCGGGGCTTCGCCCGGCGCCGCCCGGACGTGGCCGTGTGCGTGCTGAGGTTCGCGAACATCCTGGGCCCCCGGATCGACTCCCCGCTGACCGAGTACCTGGCGCTGCCCGTCCTGCCGACCGTCCTCGGCTACGACCCGCGGCTGCAGTTCGTCCACGAGGACGACGTGATCGACGTCCTGCGGCTCGCGGCGCACGAGCCGCGCAGGGCCACCCAGAACAGCGGCACCTTCAACGTGGCCGGGGACGGGGTGCTGCTCCTCTCCCAGTGCGCGCGGCGGCTCGGCCGGCCGACGGTCCCGGTGCTCCTCCCGGCGGTCACCTGGGTGGGGACGGCGCTGCGCACGGTCGGGATCACCGACTTCGCACCCGAGCAGATCCGGCTGCTCACGCATGGCCGGGTCGTCTCCACGGTCCACACGCGCGAGGTCTTCGGCTTCTCGCCCCGGCACACCACGGCGGAGGCCTTCGCGGACTTCGCGCGCGGCCGGGGGCGGGGGCTGCTGCCGCCCGAGGCGCTGGCGGGGGCGGTGGACCGGCTGGCCGGGCACCTGGTCCCGGCCGCTGTCCCTTCCCCCTCTTCTCCTTCCGGAGCTCCCACAGTTCACGACGGCGCCTGAGGAGGCCCGACTGCGATGGCGGACGCCAAGGTCATTCCCTTCGACGACGACCGCTCACGGGCGCGCAGGCGGCCCGCCCGGGCCGACGGCGAGGCGGCGGCCGTACGGGCCCTGCCGGGGCCGCAGGAGCCGGAACTCCCCGCCGCCCGGGCGGCGGTGGAGGAGCCGGCCGCACCCGTCGCCCCGGAGCCGCCGGCCGCCGGGGGCGACTGGGAGCGGCGGCTCGCGGGCGGACTCGCGTTCCTGCGGCGGCGGATCACCGGCGAGTACGAGGTCGACGAGTTCGGCTACGACGAGGAGCTCACCGACCAGGTCCTGATGTCGCTGCTGCGCCCGCTGTACGAGAAGTACTTCCGGGTGGAGGTGAAGGGCGTCGAGAACATCCCCGACAAGGGCGGGGCGCTGATCGTCGCCAACCACTCGGGGACGCTGCCGCTGGACGGGCTGATGATGCAGGTCGCCGTCCACGACCACCACCCGGCGGGGCGGCACCTGCGGCTGCTCGCCGCGGACCTGGTCTTCGTGCTGCCGGTCGTCAACGAGCTGGCGCGCAAGGCCGGGCACACCCTGGCGTGCGCGGAGGACGCGGAGCGGCTGCTGCGCTCCGGCGAGATCGTCGGGGTGATGCCGGAGGGCTTCAAGGGGATCGGGAAGCCCTTCGGGGAGCGGTACAAGCTCCAGCGGTTCGGGCGGGGCGGGTTCGTCTCGACGGCGCTGCGGGCCGGGGTGCCGATCGTGCCCTGCTCGATCGTGGGCGCGGAGGAGATATACCCCATGGTGGGGAACGCGAAGACGCTGGCGCGGATCCTGGGCCTGCCGTACTTCCCGCTGACCCCGACCTTCCCGTGGCTGGGACCGCTGGGGGCGCTGCCGCTGCCGACGAAGTGGACGATCCAGTTCGGGGAGCCGATCCCGACGGAGTCGTACGCGCCGGAGGCGGCGGAGGACCCGATGCTGATGTTCAACCTGACGGACCAGGTGCGGGAGCAGATCCAGCACACGCTGTACAAGCTGCTGGTGCAGCGGAGGTCGGTGTTCTTCTGAGCCCGGGGTTCTGGGCCCGTGTTCTTCTGGGTCCGGTCGCGCGGAAGCGCATGAAGAAGCGGAAGCGCATGAAGAAGGGGCGCCCCCCGTCCGTGGGGGCGCCCCTTCCTCTTGCTAGCGAGCGTCCTCGCTGTCGATGCCGAGGCCCGGAAGCAGGCCCGGCAGGATGGGCGGGATGGTGACGTCGGGGACGTCCGGGGCCGGCTGGTCCGCCGCCGGCGGGGACGGCGGGGTCCCGGTCGGGGAGGGCTTGAGCAGTCCGCCGGTGTCGCCGCCGATGAGGCCGTCGTCCTTCGGCGGGGCGGTGGTGCCGCTGTCCGCGCCCGGGCCGGTGTCCGTGCCGGGACCCGACGGGCGGGGCGCGGTGGACGGGTTGCCGGAGGAGGGCGTCTCCCGGCCGGCCGGCGGCCGCTGGGTGTCCGTCTTCCCGGCGTCCTGCGACGTGCTGGGGGTGCTGCGCGGGCCCTCGGTGCCGACCGCGCCCCTCTCGGGGGTGCGGGGGAGCACCGACTGGAGCGGCTCGACCTCTTCGTCTATGGCGTCGAAGACGTGCGTGACCTCGCTGCCGACGTCCGCGAGCTGGACGGGGAGCCGGTCGCGGAGGCCGTCCCAGGTGTCCCGGTGGGCCTGGGCGAAGGAGTTGAGCCGGGCCATCGGGCCGAGGGCGCCGTCCCGCTCGTACGCCTGGCGCAGGAGCCGGTGGCCCTCGGCGGCGTCGTGCTTCATCCCGCCCAGGACGCGGCGGATCTCGGCGAGCGACTCGTGGTCGAGGTCGCCCGCGCGGCCGCGCTCCATGAGGCGGCGGGCCTCGCTGAGGCGGGTGGAGGCCTGGTCGAGGTAGATGCCGCCGCGGTCCGCGTCGTCGTCCGCCATGCCCAGCTTGATGTCCTCCATCCCGCGCTTCAGCCCGTAGAGCGAGTCACCGGGGAGGGCGTCGGAGCTGGCGGCGGCCACTCCGCCGAAGGCTCCGGCGGCCACGCCGACCGTGAGGCCGCCGGCGGCGAGCCCCTTGGACCAGCGGGAACGGGGGCGGAGCTTCCGGAGCGGGGACGCCCGGTGGGCTCCCTTGCCGGTGGACGTCCGCTGCTCCGGGACCGTGGGGCCCGCTGCCGCACCCCCCTCCATGAGCATCGCTTCCATGGCGGCGACCAACTGGGCCCGCTGCACCACTTTGACCTCGGGGTCCAGCTGCGGCTTGGGCAGCTCGCCGAGTCCGTTCGCCAAGGCCAGGAGCCGTCCCTGCTCCGCAGGTTCGGCCGGTGGGGCCGGGGCCTCGGGCTGCTCGGCCGCAGCGCCCTCGGACGCCCGGTCCTCCAGGGCCTGGGCGAAGGCGTTCGCCCGCCGGTGCGCCGATACGTTCGCGATCACTGGCGGCACCTCCTCTCGTCATGACGGTCGACTCCCCGGGGTGTCCGGAGGGTTGCACACCTTGAGCGCATCCACACGAAAGAGTGAGTGGCTGCGGGCAGGGCGTGACCACGGGGAGCCTGCATCCCGCACAACGAGCGGCGCGGCACTTGGGTTACGCGCGAGAGATGATCGGACCAGTGCGTCATCGGGGCGTCACCGACTGTGAGTTGGACGGGGGTCGGGGGCATGTGGGGGGAGGGGACGGGCCGCGGACCGGGGCGGGTCACGGTGGGACGTGCGTGGGGAGCCACGCGGTCGGCGGCCGGCGTCCCCGGTCAGCGGGCGTCGTCGGGGAGGAGCCGGGCCAGGGTGCGGACCGCCCGGTACTGGAGGGTCTTGATCGCCCCCTCGTTCTTCCCCATGACGCGGGCGGTCTCGGCGACCGAGAGGCCCTGGAGGAAGCGCAGGGTCACGCACTCCTGCTGCTGGGGGTTGAGGCGGCGGACCGCGTCGAGGAGGGCGGCGTTGGAGAGGGACTCCAGGACGGAGTCCTCGGGGCTGCGCTCCACCTCGTTGGCGTCGAGCATCTCGCCGGTGGTGACCTCCAGCCGGAAGCGGCTGGACTTGAAGTGGTCGGCGACCAGGTTCCTGGCGATGGTGACGAGCCAGGCGCCGAAGTCGCGGCCCTGCCAGGTGAAGGTCGAGATCCGGCGCAGGGCGCGCAGGAAGGTCTCGCTGGTCAGGTCCTCCGCCGTCGCCTTCCCGCCGACGCGGTAGTAGATGTAGCGGTAGACCGTGTCGCTGTACTGGTCGTACAGGCGGCCGAAGGCCTCGGCCTCGCCCGCCTGGGCCCGTTCGACCAGGTCCATCATGCGGGCGCTGTCGCTGTCCGCGGCGGGCCGGCGGGAGGCGGTCGAGGTGCCGGAACGGGCGCCGCGTCTGCCCACGGCGGGGCCGCCGTCGGCCAGGGCGTAGCAAGGCCCGACGGGTGCCGGTGCGGCGAAGGCGAAGGCGGGGACGGGGCCGGCGTACGCGGTGGGGACGAAGCCGCGCAAGTGGTCGAGGACCGTTGCGCGCAGCGTAGCCAGGCCCGAGGTGTCAACCCCGACGTGTGGGTACACGGGACTCCCAGAGGCAGAGCTTCCATCACGTGCAGTGCGGGACCGTTCACTCGTCGTGGCGACGGGAGGGTCCTTTGTGCGTCTGAGGAGAATAACGCTTCGTACAGGCGGCGCTACACCCAGTTGCAGAAATCGCCGGTTCCGTCGTATCTGTTACTGCTTGCAGTCGGATCAAGGTCCAGTTGGTGACTGGTTGTTGATCGGTCTGCTTTCGAATGTGATCACGTGCACGCTCTGTTGTGCTCAAGTGAGAGATGCGCGAGTGATCGGGGCCGCTGCGGGGTAAGGGGCCGGGAATGCCCGGGAGTCGACCTGTGCGGTGCTGTTCGACCACGGACGGGTGAGGGCGCCCGGTCCGGGGTTGTCGCAGATGATCGCAGCCGAAACGTATCGGCGGAGGCGGGCGCGGAGCGGCGGACGCGGGGCCCGTCGGTGGGCGCGGGGGCCTGTCGGCGGACGCGGTCGGCGGGAGCGCTCCGGGGCCGGCGGCGGCCCCCGGGGTCAGTGGCGGCGGCGGTGCAGGGCGACCGCGGCGGCCGTGCCGCCGGCCAGCGCGCCCAGGCCCGCGGCGGCGGGGATGCCGACCTTGGCGGCCTTGCGCCCGGTCCGGTAGTCGCGCAGCCGCCACTCCCGTTCCTTCGCGTGCTTCCGGAGCTTGGTGTCCGGGTTGATCGCGTACGGGTGCCCGACGAGCGAGAGCATCGGGATGTCGTTGTGCGAGTCGCTGTACGCGGCGCAGCGGCCCAGGTCCAGGCCCTCGGCGGTGGCGAGCGCCCGTACCGCCTCGGCCTTGGCCGGTCCGTGCAGGGGCTCGCCGACCAGCCTGCCGGTGTAGACGCCGTCGACGGACTCGGCGACCGTGCCGAGCGCGCCGGTCAGGCCGAGCCGGCGGGCGATGATCGTGGCCGTCTCGACCGGGGCGGCCGTGACGAGCCACACCTTCTGGCCCGCGTCCAGGTGCGCCTGGGCGAGGCCGCGGGTCCCGGGCCAGATGCGGTCGGCCATGTACTCGTCGTAGATCTCCTCGCCGATGCTCATCAGCTCGGAGACCCGGTGGCCCTTGACGATGGACAGGGCGCTCTCGCGGGCGTCCTGCATGTGCTCGGGGTCCTCGACGCCGGCGAGCCGGAACCAGGCCTGCTGCCAGGCGAAGCGGGTGAGTTCGCGGCGCTGGAAGAACTTCCGCTTGTACAGGCCGCGGCCGAAGTGGAAGATCGCGGCGCCCTGCATCACGGTGTTGTCGAGGTCGAAGAAGGCCGCCGCCCGCACGTCGCCGACGACCGGGAACTCGGGCTCGGCGGGGGGTTCGGCCGAGGCCTCCTCCCGCTCCCGTTCCAGCTGGAGCGAGGTCTTGCGCGCTGCCTCGGCAGCGGCCTCACCTGCGAGGACGCTGCGCGCGGTGGCGGAGCGCCTACGAGGGGTGAGCCATCCCAGAGCGGCCATGCCGTGAGCATAGCCAGTCTGTTCGGTACTTCCCGACTTGTGACGATGCCGCGGCGTGAACAGTGCGGGACCCCCCTGTTAATCGGATCACGTCCGGACGGGTCCGGAACCGGCTCCGGCGGGTGGGGGGCGGGGGCCGGAAGCGGCCTCGGCGGGCGGGTCCGGTCCCGGCGGCGGGACAGAATGGGAGCCATGTTCGGACGGAAGAAGAAGGCGGACGCCGGGGCGCGGACCGTGACCCTCATCGGCAGGCCGGGGTGTCATCTCTGCGACGACGCACGGGCGGTGGTCGAGGCCGTGTGCGCGGAGACCGGGGCGTCCTGGGAGGAGAAGGACATCACCCGCGACGAGGATCTTTACCGGGCTCACTGGGAGCAGATCCCCGTCGTCCTGGTCGACGGGGAGCAGCACACCTTCTGGCGGGTGGACGCCGAACGGCTCCGGCGCGAACTGGGTGCGTGACCGGAACCCGGTTACCATCATGGACGTTTTGTTGGGTTTCGGGGGCGGCGTCGTGAGGAGAGTGTGCGGTTTTGCCCCCTTCGGGTTCTCAACGCGCTGAGCTTCTCCGCGGTTCCACGACGGCGGGAACCAGCCGCGTGACCCCGGTCACTTTGGCCGGACAAAACGGACACCATCTTTGTGCACGCGTTCACAAAGACATAGCCTGCATTCGACGGGGCGGTCTTGGGACATATGGCCGCCTGCAGCCCCGCTCATCCCGCAGGAGCACCGTGGCAACTGGCCGAACTCACCGACCGGCGACCCGTAGCCGAGGAATTCCCGAGGCCACCGTCGCCCGGCTTCCGCTGTATCTGCGCGCGCTGACCGCGCTCTCGGAGCGTTCCGTACCCACGGTCTCCTCCGAGGAGCTCGCGGCCGCGGCGGGGGTCAACTCCGCGAAGCTGCGCAAGGACTTCAGCTACCTCGGCTCCTACGGCACCCGCGGGGTCGGCTACGACGTCGAGTACCTCGTCTACCAGATCTCCCGCGAGCTGGGCCTCACCCAGGACTGGCCCGTCGTCATCGTCGGCATCGGCAACCTCGGCGCCGCGCTCGCCGGGTACGGCGGCTTCGCCTCCCGCGGCTTCCGCGTCGCCGCGCTGATCGACGCCGACCCGGCCATGACCGGCAGGCCCGTCGCCGGCATCCCCGTCCAGCACAGCGACGACCTGGAGCGGATCATCGAGGAGGACGGCGTCTCCATCGGCGTCATCGCCACCCCCGCCGGCGTCGCCCAGCAGGTCTGCGACCGCCTCGTGGCCGCCGGCGTCACCTCCATCCTGAACTTCGCCCCGACCGTCCTCTCCGTCCCCGACGGCGTCGACGTGCGCAAGGTCGACCTCTCCATCGAGCTCCAGATCCTCGCCTTCCACGAGCAGCGCAAGGCCGGCGAGGAAGCCGGGGCCGACGGCGCCGCGGGCGCCGACACCGCGCCCGCCCCCGCCGCCGTACCGCCCGCCCCCCGCGGCACCACGGGCGGCAGCCGCAAGGGACCCGACGGGGACGTCCCCGCCGTGATGCCGGCATGAGCCTCCTCGTCGTCGGACTCAGCCACCGCAGCGCCCCCGTCTCCATCCTGGAACGGGCCGCCCTGCCGGCCGACACCCGCACCAAGCTGCTCCAGGACACCCTCGCCGCCGAACCGGCCACCGAGGGCACCGTCCTGGCCACCTGCAACCGCATCGAGCTCTACGCCGACGTCGACAAGTTCCACGCCGGCGTCGCCGAGCTGTCCACGCTCCTCGCCCAGCACAGCGGCGTCGGCCTGGACGAGCTCACCCCCTACCTCTACGTGCACTACGAGGACCGGGCCGTCCACCACCTCTTCTCCGTGGCCTGCGGCCTGGACTCCATGGTCGTCGGCGAGGGCCAGATCCTCGGCCAGATCAAGGACGCCCTCGCCCTCGGCCAGGACCTGCACACCGCCGGACGCCTCCTCAACGACCTCTTCCAGCAGGCCCTGAGGGTCGGCAAGCGCGCCCACAGCGAGACCGGCATCGACCGCGCGGGACAGTCGCTGGTCACCTTCGGACTCCAGCAGCTCGCCGACGGCACCGACGTCGAGACCTGGGCCAAGGGCAAGAGGGCCCTCGTCATCGGCGCCGGCTCGATGTCCTCCCTGGCCGCCGCCACCCTCGCCCGCTCCGGCGTCGCCGAGATCGTCGTCGCCAACCGCACCCTCGCCCGCGCCGAGCGCCTCGCCCAGATCCTGAGCGAGCCCGGCGGCACCGGAGTCGTCGCACGCGCGGCCGAGATGGTTGCCGTCGGCGACGAACTGCACCGCGCCGACATCGTCGTCTCCTGCACCGGAGCCACCGGACTCGTCCTCACCGGCGACGACGTCGCCGACGCCGTACGGGACCGCCGGGCCCCCCTCGCCCTGCTCGACCTCGCCATGCCCCGCGACATCGACGCCGCCGCCCACCGCGTCCCCGGCGTCCGGCTCGTCGACATCGAGTCGCTCGCCGAGGCCTCCGCCGACGCGCCCATGGCGGCCGACGTCGACCAGGTCCGGGCCATCGTCTCCGACGAGGTCGCCGCCTTCGGCGCCGCCCAGCGCGCCGCCCACATCACCCCGACCGTCGTCGCCCTGCGCGCCATGGCCGCCGACGTCGTGACCACCGAGGTCGCGCGCCTCGAAGGCCGGCTCCCCGGCCTCGACGAGAAGCAGCGCGCCGAGATCACCCAGACCGTGCGCCGCGTGGTCGACAAGCTCCTGCACGCGCCGACCGTGCGGGTCAAGCAGCTCGCCAGCGAGCCCGGCGGCGCCGGGTACGCGGACGCGCTGCGGACACTCTTCGACCTCGACCCGGAGACGGTCGCCGCCGTCAGCCGGGCCGACCTGAATGACGCCGACGTCAAGAACCGAGGGCGAGTATGACCGAGAGGGCACTGAGGCTCGGGACCAGGCGCAGCAAGCTCGCCATGGCCCAGTCCGGGCACGTGGCCGACGCCGTACGGCAGCTGACCGGCCGGCCCGTCGAGCTCGTGGAGATCACGACGTACGGGGACACCTCCCGCGAGCACCTCGCGCAGATCGGCGGCACCGGCGTCTTCGTCGCCGCCCTGCGCGACGCGCTGCTCGCCGGCGAGGTGGACTTCGCCGTCCACTCGCTGAAGGACCTGCCGACCACCCCGCACCCCGACCTCGTCGTGGCCGCGATCCCCCGCCGCGAGGACCCCCGCGACGTACTGATCGCCCCCGACGGCATCACGCTGGACCGGCTGCCCAAGGGCGCCCGGGTCGGCACCGGATCGCCGCGCCGCATGGCCCAGCTGCACGCCTACGCGCGCAGCCACGGCCTGGAGCTCACCTGCGTCCCGATCCGGGGCAACATCGACACCCGCGTCGGCTACGTCCGCAGCGGAGAACTCGACGCGGTGGTCCTCGCCGCGGCCGGACTCAACCGCATCGGCGGCACCGAGGAGCTCACCGGCTCCCTGACGGTCGACCGCCTCCCGGTCGACTCCGTGCTGCCCGCCCCCGGCCAGGGGGCCCTCGCCGTCGAGTGTCCGGCGTCCGACGCCGGACTCGTCGCCGCGCTCGCCGCTCTCGACGACCCGCACACGCGGGTCGCCGTGACCGCCGAGCGCTCCCTGCTCGCCGCCCTGGAGGCCGGCTGTTCCGCACCCGTGGGTGCGCTCGCCGACCTGCTGGCCGACGACCCCGGTCACGGGCAGGCTGTCACCGAAATGCGCCTGCGCGGCGTCGTCGGCACCACCGACGGCTCGACGCTGGTGCAGCTGTCCACCACCGGACCCGTACCCACCTCGCACGACGAGGCCATGGCGCTCGGACGCGTACTCGCGGACGAGATGCTCGCCAAGGGTGCGGCCGGTCTTATGGGGGAGCGAGCACTTTGAACCCCACCAGCCCGACCACCAGCCCCCTGTCCCCGGCCTTCGCGGGCCACGGGCACGTCACGTTCCTCGGCGCGGGACCGGGCGACCCCGGACTCCTGACCCTGAGGGCCGTCGAGGCCCTCGCGGGAGCGGACGTCCTGATCGCCGAGCCCGAGGTCCTCGACGTCGTCCGCGGCCATGCGCGCGCGGGGGTGAGCACGCCGGAGCTGGCGGTCGTCGACGAGGCGTCAACAGCCGCCGGTGTCCCCGTGTTGAGGGATGCCGCCAATCTTGTCATGGAGGCCGCGAGGGGCGGCAGGCGGGTCGTCCGTGCGGTGACCGGCGACCCCGGCCTCGACGGCAACGCCGGCGCCGAGATGCTCGCCTGCGCCGCCGAGGGCATCCCCTTCGAGGTCGTCCCCGGCGTCGCCACCGCCGTCGGCGTCCCCGCGTACGCCGGCGTGCCGCTGCGCGACGCCCAGGGCACCGACGTGCGCTTCGTCGACGCCCGCACCGCCGACGAGCGGTGCTGGAGCGAGGTCGGCGCCTCCGACGGCACCGTCGTCGTCTCCACCACGCTCGACGCGGTGGCCGCCGCCGCCGGCGAACTGGTCGCGGCCGGCCGCAAGCCGGACACCCCGCTCACCGTCACCGTCGCCGGCACCACCACCCGCCAGCGGACCTGGAACGCCACTCTCGGCACCATCGCCCAGGTCTTCAAGCAGGGCAAGGTCCTCCCCTCGCCCGAGGGCCACCGGCCGGTCATAGCCGTGGTCGGCGAGCGCAGCGCCCCGGCGCAGCGGGACCAGCTGTCGTGGTTCGAGTCCAAGCCGCTCTTCGGCTGGCGGGTCCTCGTGCCGCGCACCAAGGAGCAGGCCGCCTCGCTCTCCGACCAGCTGCGCTCGTACGGCGCCGTGCCGCACGAGGTCCCGACCATCGCCGTCGAGCCGCCGCGCACCCCCCAGCAGATGGAGCGCGCGGTCAAGGGCCTGGTCACCGGCCGCTACGAGTGGATCGCCTTCACCTCCGTCAACGCGGTCAAGGCCGTCCGCGAGAAGTTCGAGGAGTACGGGCTCGACGCCCGCGCCTTCGCCGGCATCAAGGTCGCCGCGGTGGGCGAGCAGACGGCCGCCGCGCTCGTCGACTTCGGCGTCAAGCCCGACCTGGTGCCCAGCGGCGAGCAGTCCGCCGCCGGACTCCTGGAGGACTGGCCGCCGTACGACCCGGTCTTCGACCCGATCGACCGCGTCTTCCTGCCGCGCGCCGACATCGCGACCGAGACCCTGGTCGCGGGCCTCATCGAGCTCGGGTGGGAGGTCGACGACGTCACCGCCTACCGGACCGTACGGGCCTCGCCGCCGCCGGCCGACACCCGCGAGGCGATCAAGGGCGGCGGCTTCGACGCGGTCCTCTTCACCTCGTCGTCGACCGTGCGGAACCTCGTCGGCATCGCCGGCAAGCCGCACAACGTCACGGTCATCGCCTGCATCGGCCCCGCCACCGCCAAGACGGCGGAGGAGCACGGCCTGCGGGTCGACGTCCTGTCGCCCGAGCCGTCCGTCCACAAGCTGGCCGAGGCCCTCGCGGACTTCGGCACGCGCCGGCGCGAGTCCGCCCTGGAGGCGGGCGACCCGGTGACGCGGCCGAGCGAGCGCCGGCCGGGCGCGAGACGGCGCCGGACGACGTAGCGGTTCCTCTCGCCGGGGTGCGGGTCCCTCACGGGGCCCGCACCCTTCGCGTTGTGCCGGGCGTTCCTCGCGTCGCCGGGCGTCCTTCGCGTCGCCGGGCGTTCTCCGCGTCGCCGGGCGTTCCTCGCGTCGCCGGGCGTCCTTCGCGGCAACACCCTGTCGGCAAGTGCACCGTCCGCGCGGGCGTAGCCTCGGGCGTATGAACTCGTACGGATCCTTTCCCGGGGCGCGGCCGCGGCGGCTGCGGACGACGCCCGCCATGCGGCGGATGGTGGCCGAGACGCGGCTGCATCCCGCCGACCTGATCCTGCCCGCGTTCGTGCGCGAGGGGATCACCGAGCCCGTGCCGATCGGGGCCATGCCCGGCGTCGTGCAGCACACGCGCGACACCCTGCGGAAGGCCGCCGTGGAGGCGCTGGAGGCCGGGGTCTCCGGGATCATGCTCTTCGGCGTGCCCGAGGACGCCAAGAAGGACGCGGCGGGCACCGCCGGCACCGACCCCGACGGGATCCTCCAGGTCGCCATCCGGGACGTGCGGTCCGAGGTCGGCGACGACCTCGTGATCATGTCCGACCTGTGCCTCGACGAGTTCACCGACCACGGCCACTGCGGCGTCCTCGACGCCGACGGACGGGTCGACAACGACGCCACGCTGGAACGCTACGCCGAGATGGCCCAGGTCCAGGCCGACGCCGGCGTCCACGTCGTCGGCCCCTCCGGAATGATGGACGGCCAGGTCGGCGTCGTCCGCGACGCCCTCGACACCATCGGCAAGGAGGACGTCGCGATCCTCGCGTACACCGCGAAGTACTCCTCCGCCTTCTACGGCCCCTTCCGCGAGGCCGTCGGCTCCTCCCTCAAGGGCGACCGCAAGACCTACCAGCAGGACCCGGCCAACCTCCGCGAGTCGATGCGCGAGCTGGCGCTCGACCTGGAGGAGGGCGCGGACATGGTCATGGTCAAGCCCGCAGGCCCGTACCTCGACGTCCTCGCCAAGGTCGCCGCCACCGTGGACGTGCCCGTCGCCGCCTACCAGATCAGCGGCGAGTACGCGATGGTCGAGGCCGCCGCCGAGAAGGGCTGGATCGACCGCGACAAGGCGATCCTGGAGTCCCTCACCGGCATCCGCCGGGCCGGCGCGCAGATGATCCTGACGTACTGGGCGACCGAGGTCGCGCAGAAGCTGGGCCGCGGGGACTGACGCCGCAGGAGCCGGCTGCCCTCGTTTCCGGCTGGTGGGGGGCCGTCGACCGGCGCACCCTGGAGGGGTAGCCGACAGGTACCCCTACCTCGCCGGAGGTGGTCCTCATGATGCACACCCTGGTCGGATGGCACGTGGAGATGGAGTTCCAGGAGGAGGGCGACCGGACCCGGGCCGCCGCCATGGTCCGGCTCGGCGACGGCACCGAGTTCCGGGCCCACGGCACCGCGAACCGGCACCCCTCCGACCCGGACCAGCTACGGGTCGGCGAGGAGATCGCCGGCGCCCGCGCCCTGATGGACCTCGCCTCGCAGCTCCTCCAGAAGGCCCACACGGAGATCGACGAGGTCTCCGGACGCACCTCGCACTCCATCCGGTGACCCACGGCGGTGCGCCGCGCCCCGGGGAACGGGACGCGGCGCACCGCGGACGGCCGGGAACGGGCCCCGGGGTCAGAAGCCCAGGGCATCCTCCATCGAGCTCTGCCAGTACGTGACCCGGGTGGTGCTGTCCGTGTGCGTGCCGGCCGGCAGCTTCAGGACCGCCGGGCCCCCGGCCGAACCCGCGTCGTCGCGCGGCGCGAACCACACGGTCAGCTTCTTCGACGTCCGGCCGTGGTTTCCGCTGCCGTCGGCCGCCGACAGGATCATGGCCGCGTACGCGCTCTCGCCCGGGAACAGCGTGACGACCGCCTGCGGCTTGCTGGCCCGGTCCACCGCGACCGCCGCCTGCCCGTCGTCGAGGCGCAGCACCGGGGCGTAGTAGGCGCTGCACGCCGTGCGGCCGGTGTTGGTGACGGTGAGCAGCGCGTGGTTGAGCGGACGGCTGACCGGGCTGTAGACGACCCGCACGGCCGACGCGTCGCACGGCCGGTCGGCGGTGTCCTTCCCGCTGCCGCCTCCGCCCTTGCCCTTGCCGCCGTTCTTGCCGGGGGCGGGTGCGGGAGTGGTGCCGGGGGAGCCCTGCGGGGAAGTGCTCTTGTTGCCGGAGGTGTCCGTGCCCGTCGGCGTGGCCGCCGCGTCCGGCGTGGACGCGGGCGCCGAGGCCGACGCGGGGGACGCGGGGGACTGCGTGGGCGTCGCCGGTGCGGTGGTGGTCGTGGACGAGGCCCGGCCCTCGTCCCGCGTTCCGCCCGCCGAGCCCTGGCAGGCGGTGAGGGAGAGGGCGGCGGCGGTGACGGCCGCCGCGGCGGCGACGCGGATGCGGTGTGTGCGCATGGTGGTGGAACCCCCGTGGGTGTCGTTGCTTTTCGGTCGGTCTCCGGCTGCCGCACTGCCCGTCCGACCGGTGCCGTGCGGCGTGGTCCCAGGTTGCGGGGCGGCGGATTCCGGCCGCAACGCCGAACGGGCCATGGGGGACGCTGGAACGCTCACGGGTACGGTGACCAGCGGGAACGGACCTTGCCTGGAACGCCGTTCCGGGACGCGAGAGCACCGAACACGGGGAGGGGCACGGTGGCGACCACACCGGAGGCCCAGGAGTTGGGCACGCTGCTGCGGCAGCTCAAGGAGCGTTCGGGGCGCAGTTACGGGGTGCTCGCCGGGCGGCTGCACGTCAGCACGTCGACCCTGCACCGCTACTGCAACGGCGACGCCGTACCGGCCGAGTTCGCGGTGGCCGAGCGGTTCGCCCGCCTGTGCGGGGCCGAACGCGAGGAACTGATCGAGCTGCACCGGCGCTGGATCGTTGCGGACGACGCGCGGACACGGAGCCGCTCGGCGGCGACGGTGAAGCCGGTCGAATCGGGGCGGGAGCCGGTGCCGGTGTCGGAGTCGGAGTCGGTGCCGGAGGCGGATCCGGGGCCAGGGTCTGTGGTCGTTACGGACGCGAGTACGGGGCCCGGGGCGGGAGGCGTTTCGGGTACACCCGACGCACCTGATGCGTCCGACGCACCCGATGTACCCGACGCGTCCGACGTACCCGACGCGTCCGAAGTGCCCAGGGCGCCCGGCGTGCACGACCGGCCCGATGCCCGGAGCGGCGGTGCGCGCCGTCGCCGCGTGCTCGTCGCGCTCGCCGCCGCCGTGGTCGTCGCGGTGGCCGTGCCGGTCGCCGTGTTCGCGTCCGGCGGCGACGGCGGGGGACGACCGGAGCGGGCGGCGCCGGTGCCCGCCCCGTCCGGTCCGGCGACCGGCGGCGCCCTCCCCGTACGCCCCGGCCTCGCCTCGTCCCCGGCCGTGACCCCGACCCCGTCCGGCACCCCGACCGGTTCCCCGTCCGGGCCGCCCGACGACAAGGGCTCCCCGTCCTCCCCGGCCCCGGACCCCTCGCGGAACCCGTCGCCGACCGCCCCGGGGTCCGGCGCGCCCGCGACCGGCGTCCCGCTGCGCGTCGGCATCAGCTCGTACAACTGGGAGCACCCCTGCGGCCAGTACTACCTGCTCGACCGCGACCCCGGCACCGTCCCCCCGCCGCCCCCGCCCCAGGACCACCGGGGCTGGGCGCGGTCGCTCGGCGCGGTGGACGGCGGCGGCATGCGCCTCGAACTCACCGCCACCGGCCGCACGGCCGACTCCGTGGTGATCAACAGGGTCAACGTCCGGGTGGTGGGGCGCTCCGCCGCCCTGCCCTGGTCGGCGTTCTCGATGGGCGAGGGCTGCGGCAGCGGCGTCACCCCGCAGACGTTCGCCGTGGACCTCGACCGCCCCCAGCCCGGCGTCCGCCCGATCGCCGGGCAGAACGGCGACATCGTCGTCCCCGCCAAGGACTTCCCCTACAAGGTCGCCTCCCACGACCCCCAGGTCCTCCGCTTCGACGTGACCACCAAGGCCCACGACGTCAGCTGGTACCTGGAGGTCGAATGGAGCAGCGGCGACCGCAGGGGCACGATCCGGGTCGACGACGGAGGCCGCCCCTTCCGCACCAGCGCGACCGCCGGACGCCCCTCGTACCTCTGGTGGGTCGACCCGGGCGAATGGCGCGTGGACGAAGGGGACTGAACGCGGAACGGGCACCTCTCGCTACGCGAGAGGTGCCCGTCGGTGCGCGGAGGGCCGGAGCCCCCGGGGATCAGAGCCGCTCGGGCGTCCGGATGCCCAGGAGCGCCATGCCCTGGTGGAGCGTGCGGGCCGTCAGGTCGCAGAGGAACAGCCGGTTCTCCGCGACCTCCCGCGCCGGCTCCGGCTTGAGCACCGGGCACTGGTCGTAGAACGTCGTGTACAGCGAGGCGAGCTGGTACAGGTACGCGGTCAGCTTGTGCGGCGCGTACTCCGCGGCCGCCTCCGCCACCGTCTCCGCGAACCCGTCCAGGTGCAGGCCGAGCGCGCGCTCCGCCGGGGCGAGCTCCAGCTCCGGGTGGGCGACCGGGGTGCGGTCGCCCGCCTTGCCGAAGATCGACCTGACCCGCGCGTACGCGTACTGGAGGTACACCGACGTGTCGCCGTTCAGCGACACCATCTGGTCCAGGTCGAACTTGTAGTCCCGCGCGGCCGACGTCGACAGGTCGGCGTACTTCACCGCGCCGATGCCCACGTGCTGCCCGTTCTCGACGATCTCCGCCTCGGTCAGGAGGGACTGCCCGGTCCTCTCCCGGTAGGCCTCCTCCTTCTCCCGGACGACCTCCGTCGCCCGGTCCACGGCCTCGTCGAGCAGGTCCACCAGCCGGACCGTCTCGCCCTCACGGGTCTTGAACGGCTTGCCGTCCTTGCCCAGGACCGTGCCGAACGCCAGCTGGTGCGCCTTCACCTCGTCGTTCAGCCAGCCCGCCCGGCGGGCCGTCTCGAAGACCATCTTGAAGTGCAGCGACTGCCGCGCGTCCACCACGTACAGCAGGGACGTCGCCTTCAGGTTCCGCACCCGGTCCCGGATCGCCGACAGATCCGTCGCCGCGTACCCGAAACCGCCGTCGGACTTCTGCACGATCAGCGGCACCGGGTTGCCGTCCGGGCCCTTCACGTCGTCGAAGAAGACGCACAGCGCGCCCTCGGAGCGGACCGCGACGCCCGTCTCCTCCAGGATCCGGCAGGTCTCCACCAGCATGTCGTTGTAACCGGACTCGCCGACCACGTCGGTGTCCCGGATGTCCATGTCCAGCTTGTCGAAGACCGAGTAGAAGTAGATCTTCGACTCGTCCACGAACCGCTGCCAGAGCGCGAGCGTCTCCTCGTCACCGGCCTGGAGGTCCACCACGCGCGCACGGGCCCGCGTCTTGAACTCCTCGTCCGAGTCGAACAGGGCGCGCGACGCCTTGTACAGCCTGTTCAGGTTCGACATCGCCTCCTCGCCGGACACCTCGGACTCCGAGGAGTGGTCCAGCTCGTGCGGGTGCTCGATCAGGTACTGGATGAGCATGCCGAACTGGGTGCCCCAGTCGCCGATGTGGTGACGCCGGACCACCGTCTCGCCGGTGAACTCCAGGATCTCGACCATCGCCGCGCCGATCACCGCGGACCGCAGGTGGCCGACGTGCATCTCCTTCGCCACGTTCGGCTGCGCGTAGTCGATCACCGTCGTGCCCGCCGACTCGTTGAACGGCACGCCGAGCCGCGCGTCGGCGGCACGGGCCGCCAGGGTCTCGACGATCGCCGCGTCGGTGACCGTGATGTTCAGGAAGCCGGGGCCGGAGACCTCGACCTCCTTCAGGACGTCGTTCGCCGGAATCGCCTCGACGACCTTCGTCGCCAGCTCGCGCGGATTGCCCTTCAGCCGCTTGGCGAGGGCCAGGATGCCGTTCGCCTGGAAGTCGGCCCGGTCGCTACGTCGCAGCAGCGGGTCGGCGGACGCGGCCTCCGGCAGGGCAGCCGAGAGTCCGTCCGCGAGGCGCTGCTGCACGGTCGAAGCGAGGGAAGGGACCGAGGCCATGAGCTTCCGTTTCCGTCGAGAGGTGTCCGGTGGTCTATTTTCGCTTGTCAAGTGTCCCACGGGAGAGCAACGTGTTTTCTCCGCCTGTGGACGAGCCGGACCCGCGGAGAATCCGCACCTGTGGACAACCCGCACCTGTGGACAACCCCGGGGGCCGTCGTTCCGTCTGGGACAATGACAGACGTAGGGCCTGACGCAAGGCGCCGAGGGAATTCCGGAAAGAAGGACGTACCGACCGTGGCTCAGAGCAGCACCGAGACCGACTGGGTCTCCCGTTTCGCGGACGAGGTCATCGCCGAGTCGGAGCGACGTGCGCCTGGCAAACCGGTCGTCGTCGCCTCCGGACTCTCCCCCTCCGGCCCGATCCACCTCGGCAACCTCCGCGAGGTCATGACCCCGCACCTGGTCGCCGACGAGATCCGCCGCCGCGGACACACCGTCCGCCACCTCGTCTCCTGGGACGACTACGACCGCTACCGCAAGGTCCCGAACGGCGTCGAGGGCGTCGACGAGACCTGGGCCGAGCACATCGGCAAGCCGCTGACCTCCGTCCCGGCCCCCGCCGGCTCGCCCCACGCCAACTGGGCCGAGCACTTCAAGGCCGCCATGGTCGAGTCCCTGGCCGAGCTGGGCGTCGAGTACGACCCGATCAGCCAGACCGAGCAGTACACCGCCGGCACCTACCGCGAGCAGATCCTGCACGCCATGAGGAACCGCGCCGGCATCGACGCCATCCTCGACCAGTACCGCACCAAGAAGGCGCCCAAGAAGCAGTCCCAGAAGCCCCTCGACGAGGCCGAGCTCGAAGCCGAGGAGGGCTCCGGCGCGGCCGCCGAGGACGACGGCTCCGGCGGCGGCGCCGGCTACTTCCCGTACAAGCCCTACTGCGGGCGCTGCGAGAAGGACCTCACCACCGTCACCTCCTACGACGACGACACCACCGAACTCGCCTACACCTGCACGGCCTGCGGCTTCGCCGAGACCGTCCGGCTCAGCGAGTTCAACCGCGGCAAGCTGGTCTGGAAGGTCGACTGGCCCATGCGCTGGGCCTACGAGGGCGTGATCTTCGAGCCCTCCGGCGTCGACCACTCCTCGCCCGGCTCCTCCTTCGTCGTCGGCGGCCAGATCGTCCGCGAGATCTTCGACGGCGTCCAGCCCATCGGCCCCATGTACGCCTTCGTCGGCATCAGCGGCATGGCCAAGATGTCCTCCTCCCGCGGCGGCGTCCCCACCCCCGCCGACGCCCTGAAGATCATGGAAGCGCCCCTGCTGCGCTGGCTCTACGCCCGCCGCAGGCCCAACCAGTCCTTCAAGATCGCCTTCGACCAGGAGATCCAGCGCCTCTACGACGAGTGGGACAAGCTGGAGGCCAAGGTCGCCGACGGCACCGTCCTGCCCGCCGACGCCGCCGCCCACTCCCGTGCCGCCCGCACCGCCGCCGGCGAACTCCCCCGCACCCCGCGCCCGCTCCCGTACCGGACCCTGGCCTCGGTCATGGACGTCACCGCCGGACACGACGAGCAGACCCTGCGGATCCTCACCGAACTCGACCCCGACAACCCCGTCACCTCCCTCGACGAGGTCCGGCCCCGCCTCGACCGCGCCGAGAACTGGATCACCAACCAGGTCCCGGCCGACCAGCGCACCATCGTCCGCGACGAGCCCGACACCGAACTCCTCGGCTCGCTCGACGACGAGGGCCGCGAGTCGCTCCGCCTCCTCCTGGACGGCCTCGACACCCACTGGTCGCTCGACGGTCTCACCACCCTCGTCTACGGCGTCCCGAAGGTCATGGCCGGACTCGACCCCGAGGCCAAGCCCACGCCCGAGCTCAAGATCGCCCAGCGCGCCTTCTTCGCCCTGCTCTACAAGCTCCTCGTGAGCCGCGAGACGGGCCCCCGCCTCCCCACCCTCCTCCTCGCCGTCGGCGCGGACCGGGTGAGGAAGCTCCTCGGCGCCTGACGCCCACCGAAAGGCGCCCGGCGCACACGTGAAAGGGGCCGCCGCCCGGATGCCCTCCGGGCGGCGGCCCCTTTCACGTGCTCACGTGCTCACGTGCTGCATGCGGGTCAGGGCGTGTGGCGCGCGACCATCGCCTGCCGGATCTCCTCCTGCACCTCGGGAATCAGCCGCTGGAGCGCCTCGGGGTCGTAGTACTGCTGGGCGCCGTGCTGCTCGGCCACCTGACGCGCCAGCTCCGCGTCCTCCGGGAAGTTGTCGTGCTGTACGGCGTACTCCCACATCAGCTTGTGTACGACCTCACGGAGGTAGTCGACCTGCGGAGTCGGCTCCTCCACGTACTCCGGATACTCCACGAACCCCTCGGGACCCGGCGCCGGAATGTCCTCCGGACCCTGCGGCACCGGCACCGGCATCGGCTCCAGACCCTCCACGATCTGGGGGTTGTACGTCCCCTCGTACGCCTCCGTGGACACCTTCTGCGTGTCGAACCACGGGCTCTCGTGGTTCACGGGCACGATCGCGACCTCCCCCTGCGGCAGGCCCCCCGCCTGCTGCGGAAGCTGCTGCGGTACCGCCTGCGGCGCCACGGGCGACTGGGACGACTGAGGAAGCTGCGGCTGCTGCGGCTGCTCGTACACCTGGCCCTGCTGCGCGGGCAGCACCGCCGGCTCGATCCCCGCCGCCGCCAGACCCGACGCCGCCGTCTCCGCCAACGGCACCCCGTACCGCGCCAGACGCAGCGGCATCAGCGCCTCCACCGGAGCCTTCCGCCGCCAGTTCCGGCCGAACCGGGCCTGGAGCCGGGCCTGGTAGATCATCCGCTCCTGCTCCAGCTTGATGACCTGCTCGTACGAACGCAGCTCCCACAGCTTCATCCGCCGCCACAACCGGAAGGTCGGTATCGGCGACAGCAGCCACCGCGTCAGCCGCACCCCCTCCATGTGCTTGTCCGCCGTGATGTCCGCGATCCGGCCCACCGCGTGCCGCGCCGCCTCCACGGCCACCACGAACAGCACCGGGATCACCGCGTGCATGCCCACGCCCAGCGGATCCGGCCAGGCCGCCGCACCGTTGAACGCGATGGTCGCCGCCGTGAGCACCCACGCCGTCTGCCGCAGCAGCGGGAACGGGATCCGCAGCCACGTCAGCAGCAGGTCGAGCGCGAGCAGCACACAGATGCCCGCGTCGATGCCGATCGGGAAGAAGTACGAGAAGGTGCCGAAACCCTTTTGCACCGCGAGCTCGCGCACCGCGGCGTACGAACCCGCGAAACCGATTCCCGCGATGATCAGCGCACCGGCGATGACGAGGCCGATGAGTACCCGGTGTGTGCGTGTCAGCTGCATCGCGGCCACCCGCGACCCCTCCCGTCGATCGACATCTCGCGCGCACAGAGTGGCACATGTGAACGAAGCCCGGCCCCCGGGGGAGGGACGGGCTCCATGCAGATGTGCCGTTCCGTGGCGCTTCGCGCCTGTTTGTCGTCCGCTGCTCGTCGGCCGCTACTCGTCGGCCGTCACTTGTTGGCCGCCGCCACCGACGACACGGCCTCCTTGGCCGCCGCGGCCGCACCGTCCGTGATCGCCTTCTCCGTCGGAGTCGGCGCACCCGAGTAGCCGGCGCCGTTGTACGACAGCAGCACCAGCACGTTCCCCGTGCGCGCCACGATCGACGTGTACACGAAGTTCACGCCCGTCTTGGTCTCCTGGTACGTGACCGTCTTCGCCTCGTCGCCGATCCCCGTGGCCGCCGTCGTCCGGAGGTTCTTCGCCCCGGCCGTCCCCTCGACCTTCGCGACCTCCTTCGCGAGGTTCTGCCGCGCCCGCTCCTGACCACTGCCGAGGGAGGCGTCCGAGTCGTACCGGTAGAAGGACACGTCCAGCCAGCGGTACTGCGAGCCCTTCACGCCCTTGTCGTCCAGACCGTTCCACGAGCAGCCGCCGCGGCTCCCCAGATCGCTGGAGACGCCCGGCGTACCGTTCTTGGTCTTCGCCTTCGGCACCAGGGCCTCGGTCGTCTTCGCCGTGATCGACTGGCAGACCTGGGGCAGCTTCGCGAACTTCGCCGGCTCGACCGCCTTCGTCGTCTGCGCGGGCGAGGGCGTCGCGGACGCCGACGCGCCCGGAGTCTCCTTCGCCTTCGACTTCCCGGAGTCACCGGAGTCGGAGGAGCAGCCGGCGACGACGAGCATCACCGGGACGGCTGCGCAGGCGAGTATGCGGGTGAGTCGCGGAGCTGATCGCTGCATGGTTCCTTCAGTCGCTTGTCGTACGGTCCGGCGGTCGTGCGGTACGGCTGTCGTGCGGTCTGGCGGTCTGGCGGTCGTGCGGTCCGGCTGTCCTGTGATCCGGCTGTCGTGCGGTCCGGCTGTCGTGCGGTCCGGCCACGGGCCACGGCGACACGTTACGTGCTCGCCCTCCGCTCACGGAGCGGCACCGGCCGGCTACTCCTCCAGGCGGTCGGCCAGCAACCGGGCCAGCTTCAGGGCCCTTTCCTGCAGTTCCCGGGCGTCCGGCGCCCCGGCGGAACCGGTGGCCTCCTCCCGGTACGACACCGTCACGATCACGTTGGATGTGCGGAACACCACGCCGACGGACCGCTCGCGGCTGCTCGCGCCCGGCCCGCCGGGGACGTCGTCGAGGTACGCGACCTCGCCGAGCCCCTCCAGGACGCGCGACTCAAGGCCCGTGGTGGAGGGATCCCCGGACGGGGTCGGCCCCGAACCGGTCGGCCCGGTGGGCGTGGGGGCGCCGGGAGTGGGAGCGGTGGAGACGGCGGCGTTCACCGGATCCGCGCCACCGGTCGCCGACGGCTTGTGCGCCGGGGGCACGGTCGGACCGCCCGTAGTGCCGGTCGGCGTCCCGGTGGGCGTCCCGACGTTCTCGGACGGCGCGGCGGGCGGCAGCGGGATGCCCGCCGCGAGCTGCTTGCGGACGTACACCTCCTGCGCCCGGTCGTCGTCGCTGACCGAGGTGTCGTACGAGACCACGCGCTCGACGTCGAGCGAGAGCCGGTGCGAGGTCTCCGGCGCGTCGGCCCGCCACGAGCAGCCGACCCGCCGGTCGGTGTCGTACGTGACGGCGGCGGTGCCCCGGTAGGCCTTGTCGCGCTCGGGGTCGGGCAGGGCGGCGGCACCCGGGAGCATCTCCTTGAGGACGCCCTGCGGGACGGCGCCGCAGGGCTCGAAGAGGGTGCGGTAGCGGCCGGGGGACGCGGCGGGGGAGGCGACACCGGCCTTGGCGTCGACGGTGACGTCGTCGGCGGGGGTGCCGGAGGAACAGCCGGAGAGGCCCGCGCCGAGGCCCAGGCCGAGTGCGAGGACGAGGACGGTACGAGCCGTGGACCCGGTGCCACCGGGGGCGTACCTCTTTCGCTGCACGGTCCCAGGCTCCCTTCACCCGTAAGACTTTCCCGAAAACTGTTTGCCGCGCGAACCCGGCCGATGGACACAATGTCTATCGCACACGCTGCCGTTGATGCCGGTCCCCTGTCACCTGTACGGGCTTTGGCTCCGGTTTTTGCGTTATCGGACGTTTCGGGGGAATCGAGGAAGTATGTCGTACGTAGAGGTGCCGGGGGCGAAGGTGCCGATCCGGATGTGGACCGACCCCTCCACGGTGGAGGGCGGCGCCATGCAGCAGCTCCAGAACGTGGCGACGCTCCCCTGGATCAAGGGCCTGGCCGTGATGCCGGACGTGCACTACGGCAAGGGCGCGACGGTCGGCTCGGTGATCGCGATGCAGGGCGCGGTGTGCCCGGCGGCGGTCGGCGTGGACATCGGCTGCGGCATGTCGGCGGTCAAGACCTCCCTGACGGCCAATGACCTGCCGGGCGACCTCTCCCGCCTCCGCTCCAAGATCGAACAGGCCATCCCGGTCGGCCGCGGCCTCCACCGCGAGGCGGTGGACCCGAAGCGGCTGTACCAGTTCCCGACGGCGGGGTGGGAGGACTTCTGGTCGCGGTTCGACGGGGTCGCGGACGCGGTGAAGTTCCGGCGGGAGCGGGCGGGGCAGCAGATGGGGACGCTGGGCGGAGGGAATCATTTTGCGGAGCTCTGTATAGATACGCAGGGCTCGGTGTGGCTCATGTTGCACTCCGGATCCCGCAACATCGGTAAGGAGCTTGCCGAGTACCACATTGGTGAAGCGCAGAAGCTACCGCACAATCAGGGGCTCATAGACCGCGATCTCGCAGTGTTCGTCTCGGATACTCCGCAGATGGCTGCCTACCGGAACGACCTCTTCTGGGCGCAAGAGTATGCGAAGTACAACCGCGCGATCATGATGGCACTCTTCCAGGAGGTCGTCCGCCGGGAGTTCCGCAAGGCCCGGGTGGCCTTCGAGCCGGTGATCTCCTGCCACCACAACTACGTGGCGGAGGAGCGGTACGAGGGCATGGACATGCTGGTCACGCGGAAGGGCGCGATCCGGGCCGGCTCCGGGGAGTTCGGGATCATCCCGGGCTCGATGGGCACGGGCTCGTACATCGTGAAGGGCCTCGGGAACGCGGCGTCCTTCAACTCGGCCTCGCACGGCGCGGGCCGGAAGATGAGCCGGAGCGCGGCGAAGCGGCGCTTCACGACGCGGGACCTGGAGGAGCAGACGCGGGGCGTGGAGTGCCGCAAGGACTCCGGCGTCGTGGACGAGATCCCGGGCGCGTACAAGCCGATCGAGAAGGTCATCGACCAGCAGCGGGACCTGGTGGAGGTCGTCGCGAAGCTGAAGCAGGTGGTCTGCGTGAAGGGCTGAGGAGAAGCCGGGATGGGGCGCCGTTGATGCGGCGTCCCGTCCCGCATCCTCGCGCCGGACTACTGGTCGGGCGTGGGCACCTGACCGGTGCGGAGCCGCCACAGGCGCATGAAGCAGCTCTTCTCGGTGCGGTCGAGCGTGACGGCTGCGGCGGCGGGATCGCCGAGCCGCAGCAGTTCGTGGTCGTCCGCTTCGGTCCAGCGCTTGCGAGATGGCGCGAACTTCATGTCCGCCGGGCGTACCCAGGTCTGGAGCGCGGCTGCATTGGCCTTCTTATGGTCCAGGGCGAGACAGCCAGGGTAATAGAGGTGCGCGGCGAGCTGTTGTGCCTGCTCCTTGAAGTACGTGATGACGTAGACCTGGTCGCGGGCGTTGCGGCGAGCGATGCGCTCGGCGCCCGTGATCTTCTTCGCGTAGTGGCACAGGTACGCGGCCAGGGCCGTGCTGGCCGATGTGAACGACAGGAACGGGATGCCATCGGCGGTCCAGCCGAGCGATCCGTCGGCGTCGATGCAGCCGCGGAGGTAGTCGGGGCGGGAGAACTCGATGCGGGGTGGCCGGATGATGCGTGACTTCTTGCCGTACGGAATCCCGAGTTCGTTGAGCGCGGTCCTTGCTTCAAGTGCGCACAGAGTCCACGTGGCCGAGTGGTGCCGTTCGGCGAAGTTGGTGGTGCGGACTCGTTCTGTGATGGAGCTGTAGTACGGGGTCAGACGCTGGAACTCGTAAAGGATGTGGGCGTCCCGCGCGTTGATCTCGACGCTCAGGCTGCCTTTCCGGCCTGTGCCGCGCGCCAGGTGTCCGTCGGCCTGGAGAAAGCCGAACATGTAGGCGTAGCCGGGGTCTTCGAGGTTCATGAAGGCCGGCGGGGGCGGGGCGGTGGGCGTAAGGGCGCTCAGGTCGAAGAGCGCGGGCACGCTAGGGTCCTGCTCAGCCATGGGAAGTGTTGCCTTCCTGATGGTCAGGCCCTCGGGTGGGATTGCCGTCCCGCCCGAGGGCCGTTCTGTATGGAGTTGTTCCCGACGCTAGGCCGGGGTTCGGTCGCCGTGCGGGTGATCGGATCTGTTCACCCGTTCGTGTGGCGGATCGTGGTCAGAGTTCCCGGTGGACCTTGGTGTTGGAGGCCTGGGCGCGGGGGCGGACGACGAGGAGGTCGATGTTGACGTGCGGGGGGCGGGTGCAGGCCCAGGTGATGGTCTCGGCGACGTCGTCGGCGGTGAGGGGCTCGGCCACGCCGGCGTAGACCTTGGCGGCCTTGTCGGTGTCGCCGCGGAAGCGGGTGGTGGCGAACTCGTCGGTCTTGACCATGCCGGGGGCGATCTCGATGACGCGGACGGGGGTGCCGACGATCTCCAGGCGGAGGGTCTCGGCGAGGACGCGGGCGCCGTTCTTGGCGGCGACGTAGCCGGCGCCGCCCTCGTAGGTGCCGTGGCCCGCGGTGGAGGAGAGGACGACGACCGTGCCGTCGCCGCTCGCGGTGAGGGCGGGGAGCAGGGCCTGGGTCATGTGGAGGGTGCCGAGGACGTTGACCTCGTACATGCGGCGCCAGTCGTCGGGGTCGCCGGTGGCGACGGGGTCGGCGCCGAGGGCGCCGCCCGCGTTGTTGACGAGCACGGCGAGGGTGCGGAAGGCGGTGGCGAACTCGTCGACGGCGGCGCGGTCGGTGACGTCGAGGGCGTAGGCGGTGGCCTGGTGGCCGGCGCCGTTGATCTCGTCGGCGAGGGCCTCGACGCGGTCCTTGCGGCGGGCGGTGAGGACCACGCGGTAGCCGGCGGCGGCCAGCTGCCTGGCCGTGGCGGCGCCGATTCCGCTGCTCGCGCCGGTGACGACGGCGATGGGGGTACCGGAGGCGGTCATGGCGTGCTCCTCGCGCAGGTGATCGAAGGTGGTGATCGTCCGGTCAGGATAGGTGGGGCGGTGGGGCGGGGATCGGGGGCGGCCGGGTGGTGGACACGCGGGACCGGGTTGCGGGGCTTCCGCAGGAGCTGACGGCGGAGGTCGCCACGGCCTGGCGGGACGGGGCGGTCGACCGGCACCGGTGACCCTTACGTCTTCTGAGCGGGAGACGTCCGTACGATCTCTGCATGACGCAGAAGAGTTCCGCCCGGCGCGAGGCGCTGATGACCGAGCTGTACGGGGAGGCCCGCCGCTACATGGCCGCCTACGCCCTGTTCAACCAGGCCGTCGCGGACCATCTGGGGCTCCACCCGACCGATGTGCAGTGTCTGAACCTGCTCAGTCTGGAGGGCGGGCCGGTGACCACCGGGCGGATCGCCGAGCTGACCGGGCTCACCACCGGTTCGGCGACCCGGCTCGTCGACCGTCTCGAACGGGCCGGGTACGTGACGCGGGCGCGCGACACCGAGGACCGGCGCCGGGTCCTGGTCTCGCTCGTCCCCGAGCGGACGGCGGAGCTCGGCGCCCTGTGGCGGAGGCTCAACGGCACCTGGGGCACGATGTTCGACGTCTACACCGACGCCGAGGTCGCCCTGCTCATCGCCCACATGCGGCGCACCGTCGAGGTGAGCGCCCGGCAGGTCGAGCGCCTGCGCGACGGCGACCTCGACCGGCCGGACGGCCCCTAGGGCGTGTCCGGCGGATCATGGCCGGGTCCGCGGCGTCTGGCACGGCACCTCGCCGCGTTGCCGAAACGTCCCGATAGCTCCGCTATCGAGCCGCTCCGGCGCCTTGCGAGCCACCGCACCAGACGCCGCGTCCTATCCGACCCTGATCCGCCGGACACGCCCTAGCGGGCCGTCGCCCCGCCGAATTCCCGTACCGCGTCGGAGACGATCGCCTCCAGGCGTGCGTGGTGGGCGCCGCGCCAGTAGACCCGGTCGCACTCCACGCACTGGGCGAACACGTCGTACGTCTTCTCGGTGCCCTGCTCCAGTCGCTCGCGCACCACGTCCTTGTCGGCTTCGCTCAGTGCGCCGTTGCAGGCCGTGCAGCGGGTCCAGGGGGCGAGCAACGGTGCGAACCGTTCGAGGACGTCGCGGAGCTGCTCGTCCGGCCGGTCGCTGTAGACGTAGGCGCCCGCCCACAGTTCGCGGCGGCGCAGCAGGCCGCGGTCCCGGGAGAGCATGACGCGCCGCTCCCGTGCGGAGAGCGCGGCCAGGGCGGGGTCGCCGATGTCCTCGCTCTCGTAGGCGGCGTCCACGCCGAGCAGGCGCAGGCGCCGGGCCAGGGTGCCGAGGTGCACGTCGAGCAGGAACCGGAGGGGCGCGCCGGGGACCGGCTGCGGGCGGGCGACGTCCTCGACCTCGACCGTCTCGCCCGCGCTCGGGACGTGCGAGGCCTCGACGGGCCGGCCGTCGACCAGCAGCCGTCCGGCCTCGGTGAGGGGCACGCCCAGTGACTCCACGACGTGGCCGAGTGAGGAGGCGCCGTCGGTGGTCACGGGGGTGGGGCCGGTGCGCCGCTCCGCCGAGACGAAGAGCCGCAGGCCGGGGGCGAAACTGATCTGGATCTCCGGTCCGTTCACGGGGACAGGATGTCACCGGGGGCGGACGGGCTGCCAGGGAATTCGGTCCGGGGCGGTCCGGGGCGGTCCGGGGCGGTCCGGGGTGGGGCGCGGGCGGGGAGCGCGGCGGGGCGCGGGCGGGCCGGTCAGGGGCGGAAGGCCTCCGCGTGGTCCGTGGCCCAGGTGGCGAAGGTGCGGGGCGGGTGGCCGGTCAGTGTCTCCACGGTGTCGGTCAGGGGCGCGGGCCGGCCGTCGTGGGCGGCCCAGTGGGCGAGGAGGCCGTCCGCGAGCGGCTCCGGCACGAAGGCGGCGACCGACTCCTTCCACTCCTCGGGGGTGACGGCGGTGTGCGGTGCGGGGCGTCCGGTCACCTCGGCGAGGATCGCGAGCTGTTCGGTGAAGTCCAGGGACGCGGGGCCCGTCAGCCAGTGGGAGGAGCCGCGCAGTCCGGGGTCGGTGAGGACGGCTTCGGCGAGGTCGCGCTCGTGGATCGGGTCGCTGTGCGCGTGCGGATGGGGCAGGTCCGGGCCGCGGCCCGCCTTGAGCGGACGCGCCCAGGCGAGGGCGTTGGTGGCGAAGGCGCCGGGCTGGAGGTGGGTGGCCTCGAAGGCGCCGGACGCGGCGGCGGCCGCCAGGGCGCGTTCGGCCGCCAGGTGGCGGGCGGCGACGGCGTTCTCGCCGGCGTCGGGGGCGAGGACGGCGCTGGAGGAGAGCAGGACGACGTGCTCGACGCCGGCGGCGCGGGCCCGTTCGGCGAAGGTGCCGGCGTGGGCGGCCTCGGCGTAGAGGAAGACGGAGTCGACGCCCTTCAGGGCGGTGTCGAAGGTGGCCGGGTCGGTGAGGTCGCAGTGCACGGTGCCGGTTCCGGCGGGTGGGGAGAGGTCGGCGGGGTTCCTGGATCCCGCCCTGGCCTCGATGCCGGCGGCGGTGAGGAGTTCGAGCAGGGTGGAGGCGACGCGGCCGCGGGCTCCGGTGACGAGAACGGTCATGGGGTGTCCTTCCGGGACGGCGGTCGACGGGTGACCGGCAGGTAGGGGTGAGTGGAGGCAGGGGTGGGTGGCCGATGGGTTCGGCCGGCCCGACCGGTCCGGTCCGTTCGACTGCGCTACGAATAATCTGCGTGACACAGATAAATATCCGGGACGGTGCCTCGACGGTCAACCCTGAGAAATCCTGGGGTACCGTCCCGGCATGAAGATCACCGATCTCGAACCGGGCGACCCCCGCCTGGAGAGCGACCTCCTCCCGGTCCTCTCCGAACTCCGCCCCCACCTCACCCCGGAGCTCTTCCGCGAGGTGTACGGGACCGGGCACGCCCAGGGGCTGCGGTTCAGCGCCGCCTACGCGGACGACGGGCGCTGCGTCGGCGCGGCCGGGTGGCGGATCGTCGTCAACACCAGCTCCCTGCGCAAGCTGTACGTCGACGACCTGGTGACGGCGGCGGCCGACCGCTCCACCGGGGTCGGGCACGCGCTGATCGCCCACCTGGAGGGCCGTGCCCGCGAGGCCGGCTGCCACGAGCTGAACCTGGACTCCGGCACCCACCGCACCGGGGCCCACCGCTTCTACCTGCGGGAGCGCTTCGACATCGTGGCGTTCCACTTCACCCGGCCGCTCACCGCGCCCGGTCAGGACTCCTGAGCCGGGTCCCCCAGGTCGAGCCGCCAGTCGGTGCAGCGCATCGGGCGGCCCGGCGGGTACTCGAAGTCCCGTTCGCCGCGCGGCTCGAAGCCGGCCTTGCGGCACACCGCGTTCGAGGCGGCGTTGTCCGAGGACGGGAAGGCGTGCAGATGCCGGCGGAGGCCCGTCGCCCGGGCCTCCGCGGCCACCGCGCGCGCGGCGGAGGTCGCCACGCCCCGCCCCTGGAAGCCCGGCAGCACGGCCCATCCGGTCTCGTACACCGGCTCGTCGTCCCAGGTCTGCGCCCAGAAGCCGATGCTGCCCGCCACGGTCTCCTCCGGGAGCAGCACGATCCGGAACATCCTGCCCGCGCCCGGCTCCGCGGCGCTCATGTCCACGTACCGCCGGTGGCGCCGTACGAGCTGTTCCTCGGTCTCCGGGCCGCCGAGGTGGGCGGTCAGCTCCGGTGCGTTCAGGGCGCGCAGCAGTCCGGCGTCCTCCTCGGACCAGGGTTCCAGGCGTACGCGTGAGGTGTCGTCGTCCATCTCCGCACCGTAGGTCACGGCACTGACGGTCCACGGGCGTACGCCGTCGGCGGCACTCCGATCGTCGCCGTGAAGTCCCTTACGAGGTGGGCCTGGTCGCTGTAGCCCAGTTCGGCGGCGAGGGCGGCCCAGTCCGGGGCGCCCGCCGTCCCCGCCGCCTCGGCGCGTTCCAGGGCCTCGTGGATCCGGTAGCGCAGGATCACCCATTTCGGGCCGACTCCGACGTGGCTCGCGAAGAGGCGCTGGAGGGAGCGGGCCGACAGGCCGGACGCGGCGGCGAGTCGGGACGTCCCGCGGACCGTGCGGTCCGAACGGACCAGCTCCACCAGCTCCATGGCGTGGTCGGCGGCCGGGTCGGGGGCCGGTCCGTGGGCCAGGAGGAAGGCGTCGAGCGCCGCCACGCGCGCGTGGTCCTCGTCGGGGGTGAGGACGGCGGCCGTGGCGTCGGGGGAGTCCCGGGTCCCGGGGAAGACGTCGGTCAGGGGGACGCGGCGGCCCGTCCACGTCGACACCGGCCACGCGGGCGCGAAGGGCCGGAAACCGCCGGGGCGGAACTGGATCCCGCAGACCCGGCCCGCCTCCTCCAGCTTGTGGGTGAACAGGCCGAGCCCGATCCCCGAGACCTCGGCCGACGCGTGTGCCCCGGCCGCCGGGGCGCCCTGCGGGCCGTACCGCTGGAAGACGACGTTCACCGACGGGTGCGGGACGACGTGGCTCGCGTACGGCTCCGGGAGTTCCCAGTCGATCAGCCAGTAGTGCTCCAGGTACGGCCGCAGCTCCGGCGCCGGGAGGTGCCGGCGGAAGCGGACGCGGGAGAGCAGTCCGGCGGGGTCGACGATGCCCCGGGTGTCCCGGCGGGGCGCGGAGTCCGACATGCCCCGCATGCTAGGTGCCTCTCGTTCGCCGTCTGTCGTGTTTCTTCAAGACGGGGCCGGGCATGCTTCCGTAGCGTCGGGATCATGACGAACGAGGCCCAGCTCCGCATCGGTGACCTGCTCCGTACCGCCGCCGACGACGCCGTTCCCGTGGTCGGCGGCATCGCCGACGCGTCGCTCGGCGCGCCCACGCCCTGCGCCGAGTACGACGTGCGCGCCCTGCTCAACCATCTCTTCTCCGTCGTCGTGAACTTCCAGGTCCTCGCCGCCAAGGGGACGCCCGACTTCTCCGAGACCCCGGACCGGGTCGCCGGCCCCGGCTGGCGCGAGCTGTTCGCGGCGGAGACCGGGAAGCTGGTCGAGGCGTGGTCGGCGCCCGGTGCCGAGGAGGGCACGTCCGGGTCGATGGGGCTGCCCGCGCGGACGGTCGGCTCCATGGTGCTGCTCGACCTGACCGTGCACGCCTGGGACCTGGCCCGTGCCACCGGCCGGGCCTTCGAGCCGGACCCGTCCGTGGTGGCGGGCCTCGCCGGGGAGGTGGAGGGAATGGCTCCGACGGCCCGGCGGATGGGCGTCTTCGGGGACGCCGTCGAGCTGCCCGGGGACGCCACCGCCTTCGAACGGCTGCTCGCCACGACGGGCCGCGACCCGCGCGCCCGGTAGATCCCGTCCGGTGGACCCCGCTCAGTGGACCCCGCTCCGTGGACCCCGCTCCGTGGACCGAGCCCGGCGGACCCTGCCCGTTGGACCCCGCCCGGTAGACCGCGTCCGGCGGACCCCGACCGTTGGACAGTCGCCGGGGCGGATCAGCGCGGGCGGTGCACCGGGCCGGGGGAGAGGCGGTGGGCGACCTGGCCGAAGGCGTGCTCCTCGGCGGGCGTCAGCGGGACCGACTCCTGCGGGTGCCAGACGCGCTCCAGCGGGACGCCCGCCCGGTCGCGACGGGCGGCCAGGGCGCGCAGGCCCAGGGCCAGGCACGTTGCCGTCGTGGCGGCGAGCAGGCCGAAGAGCGTGATCGTACGGGGGTTGGAGAACCGGCCGGGCAAGGGCATGGCGCACTCCAGGGCGTGGGGGCCGCCCGTACGCGTGCGCCCCGGCAGACGGCGCGCCCGCACGGCGGCAGGACGATTCCTACGGGTTCCTCTGCTTCCTCCCGACGCTTTCAGTGAACACCTTCCGGGAGGCTTTCGGCAGGGTGAGCCCGGGCCGGCGTCCCGGCCCGGGCGGGCCGGTGCGGGGGCGCACGCCCTCTTGTGCGGATCGGACAACCGTTCCAAGGTGGCGGAACAGGGAGATTCCGGCCGGGGAGGGAGCAGCCGCATGTCCGGAACACAGGCATGGGGATTCACGGACGACAGGGGCGAGCAGCTGGGGGCGGCCCGCGTGCCGAGGCGGGTGCTCGCGTACGTGCGGGCCGGGGCCGCCCTGTACGACCTGGGGGTGATACCGGTCGCGGTGTACGGCTCCGGACACGACGGCGACGCGTACGACCCGGCGAAGGCGGGCGTCCTGGAGGCGGTCGGGGTGCCGTACCTCGGGCCGGGCCGGGCCCTGGGGGAGGCGGTGCTGCGGGAGCTGCGGCCGGACGTCGTCGTCGACGTGACGTACGACGGGAAGACCCCGTACGCGCTGGACAAGGCGCTCGTCGAGCGGCTCGGGATCCCGCTCGTGGCCCTCTCCGTCGGCAACGAGCTCGACCTGCCGGCCATCCTCGACCGGTTCGCGGCGCTGGCCGCCGGGCTGAGGGTCGGCGGCCCGGGAGGCGGGAGCGCGGGGCCCGGCGACCCGGCGGCCGGCATCCCCGTGGCCGGCGACCCGGAGGTCGGCATCCCCGTGGCCGGCGACCCGGTCGGCGTCCCCGTGACCGGCACCCCCGTGATCGTCGGTTCGGACGCCGTCGGGCCCGAGATCGTGACTCCGGTGACCGTGAGTCCGGCCGTCGGGCCCGGTCAGGGCGCCGCCCTCGCGGAGTTCGAGGCCGCCGAGGCGGCGCTCCGGGAGGCGGCGGCCCGGAGCGGGCTCGGGGTGCTCGCGCTCTCCGGGGCCGGGCCCGAGCAGGTCCACCTGGCGCGCCCGCACGCCTGGCCCGAGCTGGCGTGGCTCGCCGGGCTCGGCGTCCGGCTGCTCGACCCGGGCCCCGGGCCCGGCGCCAACTGGCTCACCTCCGGCTGGGAACGGGTCGCCGAACTCCGCCCCGACCTGGTCCTCTTCGACAGCCGGGAGCACGCCACGCCCCCGTACGCCCTCCCGGGCGGGGTGCGGCTCGCGCCCTGGAACCCGGAGACCCCGCCCAGCCCCGCCGCGTACGCCCGCTTCCTCCGCGATCTCGCGGAGGCGCTGGCCCCCTGAGGCGGGCCCTTCGGCTCAGGCCGGAACCGCCGAGAGGCGGGAGCGGAGGGACTGGACGAACTCCTCCGCGCGGGCGAGCTGCGTCCGCAGGTCGGCGACGCACTCGGCGGCGGCCTGCTCGTAGCGGCGGACGCGGGACACGAGCGCGGCCCGGTCGCCCGGGTCGAGCTCCGTGTCCGTGCCCGGGCGGTCGGCGGCCAGCCGGTCCACGGCGGTGAGGAGTTCGCGGGTCTCGTCCAGGGTGAAGCCGAGCGGCTTCATCCGGCGGACCACCATGAGCCGGGCGACGTCCTCGTCCGTGTAGAGGGGGAAGCCGCCGGGGGAGGCCGCCGAGGGGACGACCAGGCCGCTGTCCTCGTACTGCCGGATGGTGCGCAGGGACAGTTCGGTCCGTGCGGCGACCTCGCCGATCTGCATGGGTTCGCCGGACATTCGTACTCCGCTCACGCGTCAGGTCCCTCCTCGTACAGGCACTTCCCCGGTACGGGCACTTCCCCGGGGCGCGGGGCACTCCCACAGAGCGCGGCTTCCGCGCATTCCATACCATTCGTCCTAATTTCAGCACTTATGGAAGCCGGAAGTGCGGCGAAACGCCTGTTCGTAGGCCGTCCGCCACGTTCGTAGGCCGTCCGCCACGGAGGAGGGACGGCGAGAAGGGGCGGCGAGGAGGAGACGGCATGCGTGAGCCGGGGCCCGGTCGAAGGCCCCGTGCGATCCACCGGCGGGTCGGTGCGTCAGCGGGTCGGCGCGTCAGCGCGTTCTCACGGCCACACCAGGCAGTACGGCTGGTGGCCCGCCTCGTGGAGGCGTACCGAGAAGTCCTGCCACTCGTGGAGCAGCTGGTAGACGTCGAAGGCGTCGCGCGGGCCGCCGCGGTCCGGGACCGTGGACCAGATGAAGGCGGCGGCGCCGACCGACTCCTCGCCGATCGCGCGCAGCGGGTCGACGACGGTCATCGGCAGCTTCACCACCGCGTAGTCGGGGTGCAGGACCACCAGCTCCAGCGGGGGCACCTTGTACAGGGGCATGCCCTGGATGCCGGTGAGGACCATGGCCGCTATGGTCTCCGGCTTGATCTTGGTGAACATGCCGCCCATGCCGAGCTCGTCGCCGCCGAGCTCCTCGGGACGCATCGAGATCGGCACGCGGGCCGCCGTGGCGCCGTCGGGCGCGCCGAAGTACTTGTACGTCACCCCCAACCGGCCCCTCCCGCCACCGGCGGCCGGTTCTTCCCGGGCGTCCGGCGGACCCTGCTTTCCCGGTGCGTCCGGGATCGGGTCCTCGGTCCGCCGGCGCCGGTGCCTTCCCCGCCGGGCAGACTCCGGACCCAGGTCGTCCGTCCCCTCGCCCGGTCCGCCACCGCGATGCATATCTCCACCCGACTGCTTTTTTTCGGCAACACGACCCCGCCGCGCGACCCGATCATCGTGACAGTGACCTCCCCCGCGCTCGTACGGTGAAACACCCGTCCGCGAGAACGCCGTGGCCTCTGACACCATGGATTCCGTGAGCCATCCCTATGACGCCCCAGTTTCGCAGACGCGGAGGCCGTACGCCCCGGCGTAATGCACAGGATGTCCACGCCGTCCCTCCGTTCCCGATGTCGTGCCCTAAGTCGTTCTCGCAGGTCAGGATCACAGTGCCGTATTCATACGAAGCCCCAGTCTCACAGACGCTTTTCGACCGCGCTTCCCTCGTGACGCCCGGCGGCGTGAACTCACCGGTGCGTGCCTTCCGGGCCGTGGGCGGAACGCCCCGGTTCATGGTGTCCGGTTCCGGTCCGTACCTCACCGACGCGGACGGACGGGAGTACGTCGACCTGGTCTGCTCGTGGGGACCGATGATCCTCGGCCACGCGCACCCGGAGGTCACCGCCGCCGTGCAGGCCGCGGTGGCCCGCGGCACCTCGTTCGGCACCCCCGGCGAGGGCGAGGTGGCGCTCGCCGAGGAGATCGTCGCGCGCGTGGAGCCGGTCGAGCAGGTGCGCCTGGTCTCCTCGGGCACCGAGGCGACGATGTCCGCGATCCGGCTGGCCCGCGGGTTCACCGGACGCGCGAAGGTCGTCAAGTTCGCGGGCTGCTACCACGGCCACGTGGACGCGCTGCTCGCCGCGGCCGGCTCCGGCCTCGCCACCTTCGCGCTGCCGGACACGCCCGGCGTGACCGGCGCGCAGGCCGGTGACACGATCGTGCTGCCCTACAACGACCTGGAGGCGGTGCAGACCGCGTTCGCCGCGAACCCGGGCGAGATCGCCTGCGTCATCACCGAGGCCTCGCCGGGCAACATGGGCGTCGTCCCGCCGGCCGAGGGCTTCAACCAGGGCCTGGCGGACCTGTGCCGGGAGAACGGCGCGCTGTACATCTCCGACGAGGTGATGACCGGTTTCCGCACCTCGAAGGCCGGCTGGTACGGCGTCGACGGCGTCAAGCCCGACCTGCTGACCTTCGGCAAGGTCATGGGCGGCGGCTTCCCGGCCGCCGCGTTCGGCGGCCGCGCCGACGTCATGGGGCACCTGGCCCCGGCGGGCCCGGTCTACCAGGCGGGCACGCTCTCCGGGAACCCGGTCGCGACCGCCGCCGGACTCGCGCAGCTGCGGCTGCTCGACGACGCCGCGTACGCGAAGGTGGACGCGGTCTCGGCGGAGATCCGCGGCCTGGTCGCGGACGCCCTGGCCAAGGAGGGCGTGGCGCACCGGCTGCAGACCGCCTCCAACATGTTCTCGGTGTTCTTCACCTCCGACGAGGTGCGGAACTACGACGACGCGAAGAAGCAGGACGCCTTCCGCTTCAACGCCTTCTTCCACTCGATGCTGGCCGACGGGGTGTACCTGCCGCCGTCCGCGTTCGAGTCCTGGTTCGTGTCGACCGCCCACGACGAGCGGGCGGTCGAGCGGATCGCCGCCGCCCTGCCGGCCGCCGCGCGCGCCGCCGCGGAGGCGACGGCATGAGCGACGTGAGCAGCGTGGACGACGTGAGCACCGTGGACGGCACGAGCACCGTGGACGAGGTGAACGCCGAGAAGCCCGTGGGCGACGACGACATCACCGTCGTCCACCTGATGCGCCACGGCGAGGTGCACAACCCCGACGGCGTCCTCTACGGGCGCCGCGCCGGCTACCACCTCTCCGACCTGGGGCGGCAGATGGCGGACCGGGTCGCGGAGCACCTGGCCGACCGGGACGTCACGTACGTCGTGGCCTCCCCGCTGGAGCGGGCGCAGGAGACGGCGACGCCGGTCGCCAAGTCGCACGGCCTGGACCTGGCGAGTGACCCGCGTCTCATCGAGGCGGCGAACGTCTTCGAGGGCAAGACCTTCGGCGTCGGCGACGGGGCGCTGCGCAAGCCGGCGAACTGGAAGCACCTGACCAACCCGTTCCAGCCGTCCTGGGGCGAGCCGTACGTCGAGCAGGTCGTCCGGATGATGGGCGCGCTCGACGCGGCGAAGGACGCGGCCCGGGGCCACGAGGCGGTCTGCGTCAGCCACCAGCTCCCGATCTGGATCGTCCGCAGCTTCGTGGAGAAGCGGCGGCTGTGGCACGACCCGCGGCGGCGGCAGTGCACGCTGGCGTCGCTGACCTCGTTCACGTACCGGGGCGACAAGATCGTCTCGGTGGGGTACAGCGAGCCGGCCCGGGACCTGGTCCCGGCGCACCTCCTCGCGGGCGCGAAGCCGGTCAAGGGGAAGTCGAAGGCCTTCGGGGCGTAGCCGCCCCGTCCGGCAGGCCGGATCCTTTCGAGAGGCCGGGTCTGTCCGGCAGGTCGGGCCCGCCAGGCAGGTCGGGTCCGTCCGGGAGGCCGGTTCCTTCCGCCGGACGGGGCCGGCCTTGACGGATCACGGTGCAGGGCGTTCGGATGATGTTCATGTCATCCGAACGCCCTTAAATTTTTGTTCTATTTAACGGGAACCCCCGTGTTCCTCCCCGCATCTCACTGTTTGTCGGTTTGGATGACATTCAGTTCATACGTCAGCGCGAATGGGGACGACATGCGCGAGATCAGCGGGATCACACGAAGGGGGCTCCTCGGGGCGGGTGTTGGGGCCGCCGCGGCGATGGGCCTCGCCGCCTGTAGCACCTCGAACCAGGACAATTCGGGTCGTCCCGGGCCCGAGAAGCCCGGCAAGGGCGGTGACGCCACGGGGGACCAGGGCACCCCCACCCCGAGCAAGGACCCGGTCCGGCTCATCGGCGACGGCTCCACCGCCGACACCGGCAAGCAGCCCCACCAGCCCGACGCCCCCGTCCCGCTCGAACCCGGCCAGACCCCGCCGCAGTTCGTGGTCTTCTCCTGGGACGGCGCCGGCGAGGTCGGCAACGGGCTCTTCCCCCGCTTCCTCGAACTGGCCAAGAACCACGACGCGGCGATGACCTTCTTCCTCTCCGGGATCTACCTCCTGCCCGAGGCGAAGAAGAACCTCTACCGCCCGCCGAACAACCGCGTCGGCGCCTCCGACATCGGTTACCTCAGCGACGACCACATCAAGGACACCCTGAAGTACGTCCGGCAGGCCTGGCTCGACGGCCACGAGATCGGCACCCACTTCAACGGGCACTTCTGCGGCGGCTCCGGCTCCGTCGGCCACTGGACCCCGGCCCAGTGGCAGAGCGAGATCGACCAGGCCGTGAAGTTCGTCACCGAGTGGAAGACCAACAGCGGCTGGACCGAGATCGACCCGCTCCCCTTCGACTACTCCAAGGAGCTCGTCGGCGGCCGCACCCCCTGCCTCCTCGGCCAGGACAACCTGCTGCCCACCGCCAAGCGGCTCGGCTGGCGCTACGACGCCAGCTCGCCCGGCGGCCGCCAGACCTGGCCCGACAAGCGCCTGGGGATCTGGGACCTCCCGCTCCAGGCCGTGCCCTTCCCCGGGCACTCCTTCGAAGTCCTCTCCATGGACTACAACATGCTCGCCAACCAGTCGAAGAACAGCACGAAGGGCATGCCCTCGCGCTACCCGGGCTGGCGCAAGCAGGCGGCCGAGGCGTATCTCTCCGGCTTCACGCGCGCGTACGAGACGAATCGCGCGCCTTTCTTCGTCGGCAACCACTTCGAGCAGTGGAACGGCGGGATCTACATGGACGCCGTCGAAGAGGCGCTCAAGGGAATGGCCGGAAAGAAGGACGTCCGGCTCGTCTCCTTCCGGCAGTTCGTGGACTGGCTCGACGTCCAGGACCCGAAGATTCTCGCGAAGCTGCGCGGCCTGGGCGTGGGGGAGAAGCCCACCGGCGGCTGGAACGCCTTTTTCAAGGCCGCTTGATCACTCCCCCGGGTTCCCGCCCGCTTAGCCGTCCTTGACAAGGTGCTTTACGGGCACGTAGGGGGGTGCCCAAGATCCCCCAAACGCCCATGCGAAACTTTTCACATGAGCCTTAGCCGCGCCCCTCGACGCACCCTGTTCGCCGTCGGAGTGCTGTCCGCCGCCCTCGTGCTCTCGGCCTGCGGCGGCGACGGCGGCACGACCGGTGGCGGCGGCACCAACTTCGTGACCAACAAGGGCGGCATCTCCACCGCCCCCAAGGGCCAGCGCGCGGCCCCGGGCAAGCTCGCCGGCGAGACCGTCGACGGCAAGCCGCTCGACGTCGCCGACCTCAAGGGCAAGGTCGTCGTCCTCAACGCCTGGGGCTCCTGGTGCGGCCCCTGCCGCGCCGAGGCGCCCCACTTCGCGAAGGTCGCCGCCGACCTCAAGGGCAAGGGGGTCGAGTTCGTCGGCCTCAACACCCGCGACTTCAACAAGCAGCAGGCGCTCGCCTTCGAAGAGGACTACAAGGTCCCCTACCCGAGCCTCTACGACCCCGACGGCAAGCTGATCCTCTTCGGCTTCCCCAAGGGCACCCTCAGCCTCCAGGGCATCCCCTCCACCGTCGTCCTCGACAAGGAGGGCAGGATCGCCGCCCGCGCGCTCCTGGCCCTCGACGAGAAGAAGCTCCGCTCGATGATCGACCCGCTCCTCGAGGAGAAGTGAGCCGGTGAACGAGACGGTCACCAGCGGAGCCCTGCTGCTCGCCCTGCCCATCGCGGTCCTCGGCGGCCTGGTCTCCTTCTTCTCGCCGTGCGTCCTCCCGCTCGTCCCCGGCTACCTCAGCTACGTGACCGGCGTCACCGGCACCGACCTCGCCGAGAAGCGCCGCGGCCGGATGACCGCCGGCGCCGTCCTCTTCGTCCTCGGCTTCACCGCCGTGTTCGTCTCCGGCGGCGCCCTCTTCGGCTACTTCGGCGAGAACCTCCAGATGTACCGGGGGACCCTCAGCAAGGTCCTCGGCGTGCTCATGGTCCTCATGGGCGCGTTCTTCCTCGGTCTGATGCCCTGGCTCACCCAGCGCGAGTTCCGCTTCCACCGCAAGCCCGTCGCGGGCCTGGTGGGCGCCCCGCTGCTCGGCGCGCTCTTCGGCATCGGCTGGACCCCGTGCATCGGCCCGACCCTCGCCTCCGTCAACGCGCTCGCCCTGGAACAGGCCAGCGCCGGGCGCGGCGCCCTGCTCGCCTTCGCGTACTGCCTCGGTCTCGGCGTACCGTTCGTGCTCGCCGCCATCGCCTTCCGCAAGGCGCTGGGGGCGTTCGACTGGGTCAAGCGGCACTACGTCTGGGTCATGCGGATCGGCGGCGGAATGATGATCGTCACCGGCGTCCTGCTCCTCACGGGGGCGTGGGACAGCATGGTCGCCACGATGCAGGGCTGGTCCAACGGTTTCACGGTGGGGATCTGAGGAGCGATGAGCAAGACCTACGCGACGGGGAACACCCCGGCCCCGGACGAGACGGACGAGACGGGTAAAGCGACCGGAACGGACGAGACCGCCGGTGCGGCCGGGGCCCAGCTCTCGACCGCCCCCGCCGAGGACCGCGAGGAGACCGTCACCGGCGGCCCCGGCCTCGGGTTCGTCGGCTGGCTCCGCTGGTTCTGGCGGCAGCTCACCTCCATGCGGATCGCGCTGCTCCTGCTGCTGCTGCTCTCCCTCGGCGCCGTCCCCGGCTCCCTCGTCCCGCAGACCAGCGCGGACGAGATGAAGGTGCAGGACTTCAAGGCCGCGCACCCCACCCTCACGCCGATCTACGAGAAGCTCCAGTTCTTCGACGTCTACGGCTCGGTGTGGTTCTCCGCGATCTACCTCCTGCTGTTCGTCTCCCTCATCGGCTGCATCGTCCCGCGCACCTGGCAGTTCGTCGGCCAGCTCCGGGGCCGTCCGCCGGGCGCCCCGCGCCGCCTCGACCGGCTCCCCGCGTACGCCACCTGGCGCACCGGCGCCGACCCCGAGGAGGCCCGGGAGGCCGCGCTCGCCCTCCTCGGGAAGCGCCGCTTCCGCGTCCACCGGGTCGGCGACGCGGTCGCCGCCGAGAAGGGCTACCTGCGCGAGGCCGGCAACCTGGCCTTCCACGTCGCCCTGATCGTGATGCTCGTCGCCTTCGGCTGGGGCGTCCTCTTCAAGTCCGAGGGCGGCAAGCTGATCATCGAGGGCGACGGCTTCTCCAACACGCTGACCCAGTACGACGACTTCAAGTCCGGCTCCTGGTTCGGGACCGACGAGCTGGTGCCGTTCAGCTTCAAGCTGGACTCCTTCACCGGCACGTACGAGGAGGGCGGCCCGCAGCGCGGCACCCCGCGCACCTTCGAGGCGGCCGTCACCTACTCCGAGGGCGGCGCGGACAGGAAGCGGATCATCCGGGTCAACGAGCCGCTGAAGGTGGGCGACTCCAAGGTCTACCTGATCGCCCACGGCTACGCGCCCGTCGTCACCGTCAAGGACGGACGCGGCAGGACCGTCTTCCACGGCGCCGTGCCGCTGCTGCCGATCGACAACAACATCACGTCGACCGGCGCGATCAAGGTCATGGACGGCTACCGCGACAAGGACGGCAAGAAGCAGCAGCTCGGCTTCCAGGCCTTCTTCGTGCCGACCTTCGCGGGCGCCGGCCAGGGCACGATGTTCTCGCAGTTCCCGGCGCTCGACTTCCCCGTCATGGCGCTCACCGGCTACCACGGCGACCTGCGCGTGGACTCCGGACTCCCGCAGAACGTGTACCAGCTCGACAAGTCCAAGATGACCCAGTTCACGGACGCGTCCGGCAACAAGCTCGCCCAGCGCCTGCTGCCCGGCGAGACCATGACGCTCCCCGACGGTGCCGGCTCGATCACCTTCGAGAAGGACATCAAGGAGTGGGCGAGCTTCCAGATCTCGCAGCAGTCCGGCAACGGCCTCGCCCTCGCGGGCGCCCTCGCCGCCATCGCGGGCCTGACCGGCTCGCTCTTCATCCAGCGGCGCCGGGTCTGGGTCCGGGCCGTACGGGGCGAGGACGGGGTGACCGTCGTCGAGATGGCCGGCCTCGGCCGCAGCGAGTCCGCGAAGCTCCCCGAGGAGCTGGCCGACCTGGCGGTCGCGCTCACGGACCAGGCCCCGCCCACCACGGAACCAGCGGACGCACCCGCGGAAGACCCCGCCCCTTCTGGAGAGGCTGACAAGTGATCCTCGCCGCCACGACCGACGAGAGCCTGGCGCGGATGAGCGACCTGCTCATCTACTCCTCGATGGCCGTCTACACCCTGGCCTTCTTCGCCCACATCGCCGAGTGGGTCTTCGGCAGCCGCAGCAAGGTCGGCCGCACCGCCGCCGCCCTCACCCCGCGGACCGGCGCCGCCACCGCCGCCGCCGTGACCGTCCAGGTCAAGCAGGCCGGCTCCACCGCCGTGCTCGACCGGCCGAAGGTCGTCACCCGGAGCGCGGCCGGCACCCGCGACGTGCCGGACGGCCCCGGCGCGGCCGGCGGCACGGTCAAGGGCGACCTGTACGGCCGGATCGCCGTCTCGCTCACCGTCCTCGCCTTCCTGGTCGAGGCGTCGGGCGTGGTCACCCGGGCGCTCTCCGTGCAGCGGGCCCCCTGGGGCAACATGTACGAGTTCTCCACCACCTTCTCCACGGTGGCGGTCGGCGCGTACCTCGGCTTCCTCCTCGCCAAGAAGAACGTGCGCTGGATCGGCCTGCCGCTCGTCACCACGGTCCTGCTCGACCTGGGCATGGCCACCACCTGGCTGAAGACCCCCAGCGACCAGCTGGTGCCCGCGCTCGACTCGTACTGGCTGTGGATCCACGTCTCCACCGCGATCTTCTGCGGCGCGGTCTTCTACCTCGGCGCGGTCGCCACCCTGCTGTACCTCTTCCGCGACTCGTACGAGAACAAGCTCGCCACCGGCGGGAACCCCGGCGCCTTCGCCCGCTCGGTCCTGGAGCGGCTGCCCGCCGCGGCCTCGCTCGACAAGTTCTCCTACCGGGTCAACGCGGCGGTCTTCCCGCTGTGGACCTTCACGATCATCGCGGGCGCGATCTGGGCCGGCGACGCGTGGGGCCGCTACTGGGGCTGGGACGCCAAGGAGGTCTGGTCCTTCATCACGTGGGTCGGGTACGCCGCGTACCTGCACGCGCGCGCGACGGCCGGCTGGAAGGGCCGGAAGGCGGCGTACATCGCGCTCATCGCCTTCGCCTGTTTCCTCTTCAACTACTACGGCGTGAACATCTTCGTGACCAGCAAGCACTCCTACGCCGGAGTCTGAGGCCCGGCCTCCGGGCTGGCACCGGGCCCGCCCCTGGGTGACGCTGGAACCATGAGCGAGATACCCCGGGGCAGGAGCGAGACCCACGACGGCGACACGCACGTGCTGCGCTTCACCGTCGAGCTGCCGCACCCGCCGTCCGAGGTCTGGACGGCCGTCACCACCCCCGAGGGCCTGGCGCGCTGGCTGTGCACGGCGGACCCGCTGGAGCCCCGGCTCGGCGGCCGGGTCGTCCTCCACCGGCTGACCAGCGGCGACACCGAGGACCCGGGGCGGGTGACCGCCTGGGACCCCGAGAGCGTGGCCGAGTACACGGTCGATCCGACGCACGGCCGGATCCGGTTCCACCTGGAGCCGGGCCCGGGACCCGGCGGCGACGGATCGACCGTGCTGCGTTTCACCAACGAGCTGCGGGGCCCGCCGGAGCACCGCCTCGACCGGCTCGCCGCCTGGCACGACCACTTCGAGTGGCTCGCCCGCGCCCTGGACGGCCGTCCCGCCGACTGGCGGGAGCGCACGTCCGAGCGCTGGCTGCACCTGCGGGAGCTGTACGAGCGGGACGCGGCGCGCTGGCCGAAGTGGGAGCCGTAGCCCCGCGTCTCACCCCCGCTTCGGCGGCAGGCACGGCGACTCCGGCGGGCGTCCCTCCGGCCAGGCGATCTGCACGAAGCGCTGCGAGCCGTTCGGGGCCAGCTCCACGATCGGCACGGCCTTGTTGTACGGGTTGCCGTAGTTGTCCAGGCAGATCCAGCCGCTCGCCCCCTCCACCCGCAGCGAGCCCTTCACCTGCGGCCACTGGGTGGCCACGTCGGCCGCCGCCGGGTGGCGGGCCCCCTGCGGGGTGGCCTGGCGGATCGCGTGGACGGCCGTCGCCATCGCGTCGTACGCGACGATCGCCTGCCCGTCCGTGAGCGACGGCGGCTCCTTCAGGTCACGCGTGAAGTCCTTCAGGAAGGTCTCGTACGCCTTGGTGGAGCCGCCCGTGGCCGGGACCTTCCGCCCCTCCGCCGGCAGCCAGGCGTCCGGGTGGGCGAGCGCCGCGTAGCGCACGGTCAGCCTCGACCTCAGCGCCTTCCGGTCGAGCTTCGCGTCCGCGCCCAGGTACGAGCCCTCGTCCCCGGTCAGGACGGTGAAGGCCCGGTCGGTGCAGCCGCGCGACCCGAGCGCGTTGATGAACTGGCGGAGCTGGGTGTGGCGGCCCGCGAAGAAGACGGTCTCGGCGCGGCTGTCGCAGATCAGATGGGTGATCTGGCGGAAGGTGTTGGCGGTGGTGCCCTCCTCGTTGGGGTCGGCGGGCGAGGTGAACAGCTCGGGGGCGTGCGGGCTGTTCTTCAGGGTGGCGGCGAAGGCGGCCTTCAGGGTGTCCGTGTAGTGGTCGCCGCTGCGGGTGTCCTGGACGAGGAGCGCCTTGGCGGAGTCCACGCGTCCGAAGTGGGCGAGGGCCTTGGCCTCGTCGCCGTTGGTGGGCGAGACGCGGGCGAGACCGGGATAGCGCTCGTTGCCGGGCGCGTTGGCGATGTCGTCGGCGGTGATGGTGGTGCCGACGACGGCGATCCCGGCCCCGGTGAGGGCGGTCACCGCCTCCCGTACCTCGGTGGAGGAGGTGGCGACGCCGGAGACGGCCCGGAGCCGGTCGGCGGAGTCCTTCATGGCGATCAGCCGGTCGACGGTGGGGCGCCAGTGGGCGTTGCCCTTGCCGGTGTTGGCGAGGACGAGCCGGATCTTGGGCAGCTCCTCGTTGGACTCGTGGTTGGCGCGGTACTGGTGGGCGTGGGCGCCCCGCAGCTCGTTCAGCATCTTGATCCGCATGCCGCCGTCGGTGGAGGTCAGCGGCAGCAGCAGGGCGACGGTGACGTGGTCGTCGGGCTTGAGCGTGGCGTTCTCGGCGCCGATGGCGCCGGCGATCTCGGCCAGTTCGCCGATGCCGAAGTCATGGCCGTCGCCGTTGACGCCGACGCACTCCTCGCTGCCGGCGGGCCGCTCGACGCCCGCCGCGCAGGAACGGTCCTCCGGGGTGGTGAGGCGGACGACGCCGTATCCGCCGAGGCCGAGGACGACGGCGGCGGTGACGAGGAAGGCGACGAGCTTCTGGCGGGGGGTGCGGACGCGGCGGCGGAGCCGGTCGAAGGGGCGGTCGGTCACGCGGTCGGGCATGGCGTCAGACTCCGTCCTCGCGGCCCGGCGGCAGCGAGGGCTCCCGCCGGGCGCGGATGTCGCGCGGCCAGTGGGTGGCCGCGTCCCAGAGCGAACCGCTGCCCGACAGATGGCGGCCGGAGAGCCGGCGCAGCTCGTACGAGAGCCGGTCGGCGACCTCGTCGTCGGGCAGTGCGAGCGGATCGGTGAGCAGCCATACGGCGTGCAGCAGGCGCCGCAGGGCGAGGTGCAGCTCGACGGCGTCGGCGCCGAGCCCGGCGGGGGGCTCGGCGGCCGGGTCGGAGCCTCCCGCCGGGGCCCGGCCTCCCGCCGGGGCCTGGCCGAGGGCGACGGCCCGGCGCGGATCGGGCCCGGTCGCGTCGCGCTCGCGCGGGTACGGGGCGGAGGCGACGAACCGCAGCCGCCCGAGCCAGCCGAGGACGTCCGGCTCGGCGAAGGTGGCCCGCAGATGGGTGACGGCGTCCTCGGTGCGGCCGAGCGCGAGGTCGTGGTGGAGCCGGTACGGGCCGGGCTCGGGCCCGTAGTGCCGGCGCAGGGTCTCGTGGACGGCGTGCCAGGCGGCGTAGCGCGGGTGGTCGCCGTCCTCGAAGCGCAGCCGGTGCAGGAGCAGGGCGCGCAGCAGCGGGTCGGCGACGAAGTGCCGGGTGCCGGGCGCGGACGCGGCCCAGTCCTCGGCGCGCAGCCGGTCGCGGACGCGCAGCGCCACGTCGCCGTCGCGGGACTCGGAGGGGAGCCGGGCGTGGGCCAGGACCCGGGCGGACTCCTCGTCGTGGGCGGCGGCGAGCACGGCGTACGGGCCGAGCCGGGGCACCGGTAACAGCTCGGCGAGCAGGGCGGGGGCGACGGGCACCGACGGGGAGTCCTCGCGCAGCTCCACCGTCAGGTCGAGCAGCCGGCCCGGGGTGAGGTCGGGCTTCAGGCGGGCGGGGGCCTCCCCGGCGGCCCGGCCGAGGAGCACCACGCCCAGGGGGCGGCCGCCGGTCAGCCGGTGGACGGCGGGGGAGAGTTCGGCGGGGGTGCGGCCCGCCGGGTCGTAGCGGTCGAAGGCGCCGCGGGTCTGGGCGGGGGAGAGCGGGGTCAGCTCGACGACGAGGATGCCGGAGCCGACGCTCGCCCCGCGCGGGCAGGGCGCCCGGTGCGCGGTCTCGGGGAGCCGGAGCCGGGTGGCCTGGCGCAGCGCCTCGTGGTCGCGGACCCGGGAGGCGGCCAGGACGACGAGCCGGTCGCGGCGCCCCTCGGCGGAGCGGGCGCGCAGAATCGGTTCGACGAGCTGCCGGCCGAGCGGCTCGTGGGCGTTGTCGAGGAGGAGCAGGGGCCGGCCGATGCGGCTGCCGCGCCGGAAGCCGGTGTAGGCGTGGAGGAGGTCCTCGGTGAGCGCCCCGACGAGGAAGGCCTCGGCCTCGCCGCGGCGCCGACCGCCCTGCTCGAAGTCGTTGGCGAGCTGCTGGAGCCCCGCCTTCCCCCGCCCTCCGGCATTGCGGTATCCGCCGTACCACCCCTCGGCGGACCGCTGGAGCCGCCCGAAGACCTCCTCGATGACGGTCTCCACGGTCGCCTCGGCGAGCACCCCGGCGAGCGGGGCGGCGGTCTCCGCGAAGGTGGCGGCGAGCTTGGCGAGGACCTTGCCGACCCAGTGGGCGGCGGCGCCGCGGGTCGGGTCGACGGTCGCGAGGAGCGGCCCGAGCCGCTGGAGGTCGCGCCGGGCCCGCTCGTCGTCCTCCCGGGACCAGCCGATCGCGGCGACGGCCACGAGCCCGAGCGAGAGCCGGGGGAACCGCACGGGCGCGGCCCCGGGCACCTTGGGCGAGAACTGCACGGCCAGCTCGGACAGCGCCCCGGTGAGCGGGGTCCAGCCGGGGCCGTGGTCGGCGGGCGGCTCGACGTGGGCGCAGTCGAGCAGCGCGAGCGGGGTGTACCCCCGGTACCGGTTCCGGACCTCCTTGAGCAGCGCGGTCTTCCCGGTCCCGCGCCCGCCGGTGAAGACGGTGACCGGCGGATCGTCCCCGTGCTCGTACGCCACCCGCGAGACCCCGTGCCGGGTGAGCCCGCAGAGCCGCGCGACAAGCCCGCCGTCGTCCAGGGCCGCTTCGCGGCCGTACAGCTCCCTGTCCAAGCCCCGCCACCCCCGTAACAGTCAACACAAGGATATCGACGGTGTGTTGGGAAAGCGGTCGACTTTTCGAGTCTATTGTGAGGGCGTTGCGGGTCTGTGGCGGAAGTGGGGGTTTGGGGGCGGGCCCTCACTCCTCCCCGATGTCCTCGTTCCACAGCTCGGGACGTGTGGCGATGAACTCCCGCATGAGCGCCATGCATTCGGGATCGTCGAGCACGACGACCTCGACGCCGTGCCCGGCCAGCCAGTCGTGCCCGCCGCGGAAGGTCTCGGCCTCGCCGACGACGACGCGCGAGATCCCGAACTGCCGGACGAGACCGGAGCAGTACCAGCAGGGCGAGAGGGTGGTGACCATGGTCGTCCCCCGGTACGAGCGCTGCCGCCCGGCGGCCCGGAACGCGGCGGTCTCCGCGTGCGCGGACGGGTCCCCGTCCTGCACCCGCCGGTTGTGCCCGCGCCCGAGGAGGGCGCCGTCGGCCCCGTAGAGGGCGGCCCCGATCGGGATCCCGCCCTCACGAAGGCCGGCGCGGGCCTCGTCGAGGGCGGTGGCGAGCCATGAGCGGGCCTGGTCCTTGTCCATGGGGTCCATGGCGGATTCTTTCCCGGTGGGGCTGGGAGGTCACGCGTCGGCCGGAGGACCGCTCGGCAGGACGTAGGAGCCCTTGCCGGGCACGGTGACGATCAGTCCGCGTTCGCGGAGTTCGCGCATGGCCCGGCGGGCCGTCAGCACGGCGATGCCGTACTCCTCGGAGAGGCGGCCCGGCGTGGGGATCATCCGGTCGGGGGCGAACTCTCCGGAGGAGATCTTGGCTGCGACCACGTCGGCCAACTGCATGTACAGCGGGCGGGCCGACTTCGGATCAAGGCTCATAGTTCAACAGTAGATAGTCATACAAATACACGTTGGGGTGGCTCTAGCTACATCGTGATGCATCACAGTGCATCACGCCTTACGGTTTTCCACGCAAGACCCCGGCGACCGCTGCAACCGGCCCCGGGGCATGGCCACCAACTACTCAGGGAGTTGATGACGTGCGGAACCCTATCGCGCGCGTACTGGGCCGGGCCTGGATCCCGGTCCTCCTCTGGCTGCTGATGCTGACGCTGCCACCCACCGGCAGGCACCGCCCGACCCGCACCACCCACCGCCGCCCGGTCTCGCAGCCGCGCCACCGGGCCCCCGTCACCCCACGCTCCCCGTACGCCCGGGAACAGGCGATGCCCCTGGACGGCGCCCGTTCGCCCCTCGCCCGCCCCTACCTGGCGACGGCCACGTCACGCGCGGCGCAGCGCAGGCGTCGGCGGGCGTTGTGGCTGGCGACGGTCGGGGTGGACGTCGACCAGCGGAACATCCACGCGGGATGCTCCCGGTGAGCCGCTGCGGGGCACGGCGTTCCGTGCTCGCCGTCGCGGAGGCGGTGCGCCCGGTGTGGGCGGGCTCGGTCTGCGTCCTCGGCCCCGGGCACGAGGGCCCGCACCGCGACCGCGCGGGCGACGGCTGGTGGGTGACGCCCGAGATCGCGGACGCGGTGAGCGTGTCCCTGGTGGCCCACGCCCTCACGGCCGAGACCGACGAGCCGGAGTACCGCTCACCGCGCTGCGTCGTCGGCCGGCACTCCCACTGCCGGGACCACGTCCCACGCGACAGCGGTGTCCTCGGGGTCCGGTACCTGGTGTGCGGGTGCCCCTGCCATCAGGAGCCCCCGGGCTGAGCGGGACGGCCCCGGTCATCGGGTCAGTCGCGCAGCGAACCGGTCGTACGGGACGGCGTACCGCATCGCGGCGTCGCGTACCTGGACGTACCGCAGCACCTCGGCCGGCTCCGTGGTCACCTCGACACGGAGCAGGTCGTCGGTCTCGCTGAAGACGAGGACCGCGACCAGGCGCGAGTCGAAGATCCAGAAGTCTTCCGAGGGCAGCCTCACCCGGTCGGCGTCCGCCCGCCACAGGTTCCGTACGTCCTCGCCCGTGGCCGCGTTGCACTTCGCGTAGTCCAGGAGGAACAACTGCCCCTGGGTGGGGGGATCGTCAACGACGCGCACTCGTCCGACTTCCTTTCCGGCCACCGTCTGGCGCGTGATGTTCGTGCACCACGCGTTGTCGAGGTCCCAGAGGGCGGAGCCGGTCTCCACGAAGGCCCGGTAGGAGTCGTCGTCGCGGTCGGACGCGTACCCGCGCCGGGTTTCGAGGTGCCACGCCGTGTACTCGAAGGCCTCGAAGAGCTTGCCGAACTGCTCGGGTGTGATGGGCTCGCGCACGCGCTCGGCCCCTTTCGTGGTGGTCAGGAGAGAGCGGAATCCAGGGCCTTGGCGACGAGGCGGCGAGCCGCCGCCCCGTACGCGGCGGTCCGGGACAGCTCCGCGAACGCCCTCAGGTAGGTGTGTACTTCGCTGGGGGCGGTGATGTTCACTTCGGCCGTCAGCGTCTCCACGGCCACCTGGGCGTCGTCGAACGCGTAGAAGGCCTCCAGCGGCCAGACGGTACGCCGGGCACCGAGCGGGACGATGCCCAGGGACACGTTCGGCCGGGCCATGACCTCTTGCAGGTACCGGAGCTGCTCGGCCAACTCCACCGCGTCGCAGACCCGGTGGTGGAGAACGGCCTCCTCGACCAACAGGGCGAAGCGGTGGTTGCCCTCATGAACGACACGGGAGCGGGCCAGGCGCGCCCGTACGGCGTCGGCCACGTCGTCGGGAGTGCCCTGGAAGGCGGTGATGGAGCGCAAGAGACCCGTCGCGTATCCGGCGGTCTGGAGCATTCCGGGCACGACGTTGGAGGCGTACACACGGAAGCGGGCCGTCCGCTCGTACAGCGGGACGGTGCTTTCGTGGACCCGGCACATCCCGTCCCGGTGGATCTGTCGCCACTGGACGTACATGGATTCGGCTGTTCGGGACGTGGCGATCAGGTCGGCCGCCTGGTCCCCCGCTCCGCAGGCTTCGCACCACGCCCGGATGTCGGCGTCCGAGGGAGCCGTCCTCGCGCGTGCGATGCGGGAGGCCTTCGATTTGTGCCAGCCGCACCGCGCGGCCAGTTCCTGCCCGCTGAGCCCGGCGTCCCGCCGTATCCCGTCCAGACGGGAAGCGAGGGCCGCGCGGGCGGCTTGGGCGGTGGACAGGGGCGACTCGGGCATGGGCGGTGCTTCTCAAAAGGTGTACTCGGCGTGCGGGACGGCCCGCTCCCAGACGGCTTCGAAGGCGTCGGAGCAGAGACCGGCGATCGCCCGGTCATCGGTCCGGTCGGTGTGGACCCAGTGGCCCTCGCCGTCGAACACGTTGAACTGGACGAGTTCTCCGTCGAACAGCCAGAAGTCGTTTCCGGGGAGGGCCAGGCCGGACGCCGACCTGCGGGGGAGCCAGCGGATCTCCTCGCCCGCCGCGATGTTGGTGAAGGTGAACGAGTGCTCGTAGCGGATGTACTCGCTGGGGGGCTCGCTCACGATCCGGGCACGGCGCAGCCGGACGCCCTTGGCGGTGATCTCCTGCACGACGTCGAGCCAGGGGCGCCACCAGGACGCGCGGTCGTCCGGGTCGAGCCGGTGGCCCCGCCGCCATGCCGCGAAGCGTTCGTCCTCGTTCGGGACGGCGTACACGTCGCGCGTCTCCAGGTGGACGGCGGACCGCTCGGCCGACCGGATCAGATCGGTGAAGTCACCCAGACTCTGCGCCATCGAGTGCCTCCCTCAGCAACGGAATCATGCGCTGCGGCAGCCGTACCACACTCTCGTGCGCGGGAAGCGGGCTGTCCCGGACGGTTCGGGCGGTGGTGCCGGCGTCGGCCGTCACACCCTGGATGACGAGTTCCCTCGTCTCCTCGTCCACCCATACGGCCGGGCAGCCGTGATCTCCGGACTCGGGATCCTTCCCGATGAAACGTAACCGCACGGCCTCTCCTCAAGTCGGTCCGGAAACAAGCTGGTTCTACGCAGCCTCACGGGCCCGCAAACGGACGTCAAGGCTGCCCAGGGGGCCTGTGCAACCACGTGCAACTTCATGGACCGACAGCTTCTCGGGCCTCTACCGTCGGCGAGCGGCATCGAGGATCGCCCGCGACCACTCCGGAGGACACCGGTGACGATGGACATGCGGACGTATCGGGACGGCCGGAAGGTCGCCGACGACGCGGCGGAGGCGATCCGGGCCGCCCTGGCCGGCCTGGGGCTTCCGGAAAGGGTCTGGGGTGGCGTGCGTCCGGTGGTCACCCACAGCGGCAAGCCGTACGTGCACTTCGGCATGATGCGGGCCGAGGCCGCGATGGCCCCGCCCCCTCACACCCCCACCCCCGCCCCCTCCTCGTAAGGAAACAGCGCGAGCGGCGTCTCCTCCCGGAAGAAGGTCCTCGCGCGGAGCATGGCGCGTTCGTCGGCGCGGACGCGGCCCGCGCGGGAGCCCGTGCCCGTCAGGACGCCGCCGAAGTGCATGCGGAGGTAGGCCGCCGAGTGGTGCAGGGAGGTGACCAGGCCGTCCGCGACGACGTGTTCGTCGTGGGCCAGGGCCGTCACGCCCCACAGGGTGCCGCCCGCCATGCGCCGCTTGAAGTCCGAGCCGGGGACGTTCAGCCAGCCCGACCAGTGGTCCAGGTAGCGCTTGGCCTGGGCGGAGAGGCTGTACCAGTACAGGGGCGAGACGATGACGACGTCCGTGGCCTCCACCGTGGCCTCCAGGAGCAGCCTCTCCGTCCCGTGCGTCGGCCGGCCCGTCTGCTCGTGCCGGCCGTCCCGGAAGTCCGGCAGCGGCAGTTCGTTCAGGTCCACCCAGCGCTGCGGCACGCCCGCCGGCAGGTGCGCGGCCGCCTCGCGGGCCAGGATCTCCGAGTTGCCGTCCGGGCGCGAGCTGCCCAGGACGAAGAGGAACGAGCGGTTCGGGAAGTCCGGGAGGGCGGGAAGGTCCGGCGTCATGTCTGCTGCTCCGTCTCGTGGGGGCTTCGGCGCCAACCCCGCCCCCCGTGGAGGTATTCCTGCCGCCGTGGGCCCCGTGGGCGGGCCCGCCACTGCCGCCGATCGGCTGAGGACCGCGACCCGTACCGGCCCGGCGACCCGGTCGCGGAGGGTGACGGCCCTAGCGTGCGGAGTGCCCGCCCTTCCGCGGCGCGCCCCGTCGTCCTACCGAGAGGTCTTCCATGCGTTCCCTGCTGACCGCCTTCGCCGCCGGAGCCATCGTCCTCGGCACCGCCGGTGCCGCCAGCGCCGACGTCTACGTCGACTACGAGCCGGAGCCCTCGTACACGATCGTCTTCGGCGACTGGCTCCAGTTCGCGGGCGGCGACGTCTTCAACGCCGGCCACGACAACACCGTCGGCTCCGACAACTGAGACGCCGGACGGGGGCCTCACCGGGGTGCGTGCCGGACGCCGCCGGACCGGCGGGACGTCCGGCACGCGCCCCGGAGGCCCCCGGGCCCGTCAGCCCTCGTTCTCCTCGCCCCGCTCGCGTCGCTTCAGCTCCTCCTCGCGGCGCCGCAGGTCCTCCTCCCAGTCCTTCAGGAGGGCGTCGTCGTCGGCCTTCGCGCCGGGTCCGTCGTCCTTGAGGGACTTCAGGAACTCCGGGTTGTCGTCGGGCGCCACCCAGCCGCCCGCGCCCCGGCCGCCCCGGCCGCCGCCCGCACCGGTCCGCCCCTTCGGTCCGCGCTCCTTGCCCGCGACGATCCAGCCGATCGCGCCGACGACGGAGAACAGCAGGATGACGATGGCCCACACCGGCTTGGGAAGGTGCTTGACCTCTTCCTCCGGGGTGTTCAGGCAATCGATGAAGGCGTAGATCATCAGCGCCAGCGGCAGGATGAACAGCAGCGCCCTGAGCATGTGGGACAGCCCCCTGGAAGCGGTGGCGGGGGCGCGCTTGGGCGGCCCCGGTGACAGGTCCAGGGTAGCCGGTGACCGATACTTGCCCGTATGGCTTACGACGATCTCCGCTCGCTGCTCAGGGCCCTCGAGCGCGAAGGCGACCTCAAGCGCATCAAGGCCGAAGTCGACCCGTACCTGGAGGTCGGGGAGATCGTCGACCGCGTGAACAAGGCGGGAGGGCCCGCGCTCCTCTTCGAGAACGTCAAGGGCTCCTCGATGCCGCTGGCGATGAACGTCTTCGGGACGGACCGCAGGCTGCTCAAGGCGCTCGGCCTGAAGTCGTACGGCGAGATCAGCGAGAAGATCGGCGGGCTCCTCAAGCCGGAGCTGCCGCAGGGCTTCGTCGGGGTCCGCGAGGCCTTCGGCAAGCTCGGCTCGATGGTCCACGTGCCGCCGAAGAAGGTGAAGTCCGGCGACGCCCCCGTGCAGGAGGTCGTCCTCACCGGCGACGACGTCGACCTGGAGAAGCTGCCCGCGCTCTTCACCTGGCCGAAGGACGGCGGCTCCTTCTTCAACCTGGGGCTCACCCACACCAAGCACCCCGAGACCGGCGTCCGGAACCTCGGCCTCTACCGGCTCCAGCGGCACGACAAGCGCACCATCGGCATGCACTGGCAGATCCACAAGGACAGCCGGAACCACTACGCGGTGGCGGCCGAGCGCGGCGAGCGGCTGCCGGTCGCGATCGCCTTCGGCTGCCCGCCGGCCGTGACGTACGCCTCGACGGCCCCGCTGCCGGGCGACATCGACGAGTACCTCTTCGCCGGCTTCGTGCAGGGCAAGCGGATCGAGATGGTCGACTGCAAGACCGTCCCGCTCCAGGTCCCGGCGCAGGCCGAGGTCGTCATCGAGGGCTGGCTGGAGCCGGGCGAGATGCTGCCCGAGGGCCCCTTCGGCGACCACACCGGCTTCTACACCCCGCAGGAGCCGTTCCCCGCCCTGAAGATCGACTGCGTGACGATGCGGAGGCGTCCGCTGCTCCAGTCGATCGTGGTCGGCCGGCCGCCGACCGAGGACGGGCCGCTGGGCCGGGCCACGGAGCGCTTCTTCCTGCCCCTGCTCAAGATCATCGTGCCGGACATCGTGGACTACCACCTGCCGGAGTCCGGCGGCTTCCACAACTGCGCGATCGTCTCGATCGACAAGAAGTACCCGAAGCACGCGCAGAAGGTCATGCACGCCATCTGGGGCGCGCACATGATGTCGCTGACCAAGCTGATCGTCGTGGTCGACAAGGACTGCGACGTCCACGACCTGCACGAGGTCGCCTGGCGGGCCCTCGGGAACACCGACTACGCCCGTGACCTCACCGTCGTCGAGGGGCCGGTCGACCACCTCGACCACGCCTCCTACCAGCAGTTCTGGGGCGGCAAGGCGGGCATCGACGCCACGAGGAAGCTGCCCGAGGAGGGCTACACCCGTGACGGCGGCTGGCCGGACATGGTCGAGTCGGACCCGGCGACGGCCGCCTTGGTGGACCGGCGCTGGAAGGAGTACGGGCTGTGACCACCGCCGCCGTGCCGGGCGCCCAGCCGGGGCGTACGAAGGCGTTCCTCAGGCTCGTCATGATCGAGCACTCGGTCTTCGCGCTGCCCTTCGCCTACATCGCCTCGCTCACCGCGATGTTCCAGACGGACAAGCGGATCCACTGGTGGACGCTGCTGCTCGTCACCGTCTGCATGGTGGGCCTCCGGACCTTCGCCATGGCCTGCAACCGGATCATCGACCGCGAGATCGACGCGCGTAATCCGCGCACCGCCGGCCGGGAGCTGGTGACCGGCGCGGTGTCCGTGCGCTCGGCGTGGACCGGGGCCGGGATCGCCGTCGTGGTGTTCCTGGGGGCCGCCGCCCTGCTCAACCCGCTCTGCCTGGCGCTCGCGCCGCTCGCCGTCGTGCCGATGGTGGTCTATCCGTACGGCAAGCGGTTCACGAACTTCCCGCACGCGATCCTGGGGCTCGCCCAGGCCATAGGGCCCGTCGGGGCCTGGCTGGCGGTGACCGGGGAGTGGTCCTGGGACGCGGTGGTCCTGGGGCTCGCGGTGGGCGTGTGGATCGGCGGCTTCGACCTGATCTTCGCCTGCCAGGACGTGCGGGCGGACCGGGCGCACGGCGTCATGTCGGTCCCGGCCCGCTTCGGGATCCCGGCCGCCCTGTGGGGCGCCCGGGGCTCGGCGGTCGTGACGACCGGACTGCTCGTCTGGTACGCGCTGGCCACCGGCGCCGGGGTCTTCTTCTGGATCGGCCTGGCGATCGTGGTGGTGGCGTTCTGCTACGAGCACACGATCGTGAAGCCGCACGACCTGTCCCGGCTGAACCGCGCGTTCTTCACGACGAACGGCTTCATCGGGATCAGCCTGTTCGTCTGCGCGCTCCTCGACCTGCTGGTCCGCGGGCTCACCCCGTAGCCCCGGACCCCTCACGGATAGGCTCGACGGCATGAACGACGGCAAGCGCACCCCCTGGATCGTGGGGGTCTCCGGGGCGTCGGGCACGCCGTACGCCGCCGCCGTCCTGAGGGGGCTGCTCGCCGCCGGGGAGAGCGTCGACCTGGTCGTGTCGCGGGCCTCGCGGCTCACGCTGCTCGACGAGACCGGGATCTCCTTCCGGGACGCGCACTGGCGCGAGGACCTGGCGGCCTGGCTGGCGCGCGGCGCCGACGGGAAGCCCGACACGTTCGAAACGGACCTGGAGGACGTGCGGTACTGGCCGGCCGGGGACCTGGGCGCGGGGCCGTCCTCGGGGTCGTACCCGGCGAAGGGGATGCTGGTGGTGCCGGCCTCGACCGCCGCGGTGGCGGGAGTGGCGCTGGGGCTCTCGAAGGACCTGTTGCAGCGGGTCGCGAGCGTGACGCTGAAGGAGCGGCGGCCGCTGGTGGTCGCCGTGCGGGAGACCCCGCTCAACGGGCAGACGCTCAAGCACATGGTGGCGCTGGACGAGGCGGGCGCCGTGGTGCTGCCCGCCTCTCCGGCGTTCTACGCGGGGGCGACGCACATCCAGGATCTGGTGGACTTCGTCGCCGGGCGGGTACTGGACGCGGCGAAGGTGCCGCACCGGTTGTACCGCCGCTGGGAGGGAGAGCTGGGTGCGGCTCTCCGGTCTGATTAGCGCTTCTTCGCGCGCTCCCGGGGAGCGCGCTTCGAGGCGGGGACGGGCTGGTGGGCACGCGAGCGGTTGGCCAGGTCCTGCAGCTCACGCATGCGGGCGTAGGCCATCTCGATCGTGTACACGGTGAACACCACTCCTGAAGGATCGTCTTTGATCTGCTGAAAGATTCACAGGGCGTCTCCCCTGTGTACCTTAGATTCTATACCTAAACTCGCGGTATCGCTGGACAATGGAAGGCCTCATACCTATGGACGCCGTGGACAGGCAGCTCATCCAGGCCCTGCGCGAGAACGGGCGTGCCTCGTACGCCGAACTCGGCCGGCTCGTCGGGCTCTCCGGCCCCTCCGTCACCGACCGCATCAACCGTCTGGAGGCGGCCGGGGTCATCACCGGCTACCGCGCCACCGTCGACGCCGCCTCGCTCGGCCTCGGCGTCACCGCCCTCATCGGCATCTCCCTCTCCGACGCCGCCGACCACGAGGACGTGGCCCGCCGGCTCAAGGACCTGGCCGAGATCGAGGACTGCTGGTTCATCGCCGGCGACGACTCCTTCATGCTCAAGGTGCGCGCGAACGACGTCGACGGCCTGGAGAAGACGATCCGCCGCCTCAGCGGCACCCGGGGCGTCTCCCGCACCCGCACCACGATCGTGCTCTCCACCAAGTGGGAGAACCGTGTCGGGGAGCTGCCCGAGGAGGGCTGACGGCGGGCCTGAGAGTACGGTGAACGGCGAAGTCTGATGTCGGAGAAAAAGGGAGGCGGCCGCATGGACGCGGGGCTCAAGCGTGAGCTGGAGCAGAAGGTCCGGGACGGTGAGCGGCTGAGCCGTGAGGACGGCATCGCCCTGTACGAGTCCGACGACCTCGCCTGGCTCGGCGGTCTGGCCCACGAGGTCAGGACCCGCAAGAACGGCGACGTGGTCCACTTCAATGTCAACCGGCATCTGAACATGACCAACGTCTGCACCGCCTCCTGCGCCTACTGCTCCTTCCAGCGCAAGCCGGGCGAGAAGGACGCGTACACGATGCGCATCGAGGAGGCCGTGCGCCTCGCGAAGGCGATGGAGAACGAGAACCTCACCGAGCTCCACATCGTCAACGGGCTGCACCCCAACCTGCCCTGGCGCTACTACCCGCGCTCCCTCTCCGAGCTGAAGAAGGCCCTGCCGAACGTCTCCCTCAAGGCGTTCACGGCCACCGAGATCCACCACTTCGAGACGATCTCCGGGCTCTCCGCCTCCGACATCCTCGACGAGCTGATCGAGGCCGGACTGGAGTCGCTGACCGGCGGCGGCGCCGAGATCTTCGACTGGGAGGTCCGGCAGCACATCGTGGACCACCGCACCCACTGGGAGGACTGGTCCCGGATCCACCGGCTCGCCCACGAGAAGGGGCTCAAGACCCCGTCGACCATGCTCTACGGGCACATCGAGGAGCCCCGGCACCGCGTCGACCACGTGCTGCGGCTGCGCGAGCTCCAGGACGAGACGAACGGCTTCCAGGTCTTCATCCCGCTGCGCTACCAGCACGACTTCGTGGACATGAAGGACGGCAAGGTCCGCAACAAGCTCCAGGCGCGCACCACGATGGCGACCGGCGCCGAGGCCCTGAAGACCTTCGCGGTCTCCCGGCTGCTCTTCGACAACGTGCCGCACGTCAAGGTCTTCTGGGTCATGCACGGCGTCCAGACCGCGCAGCTCGCGCTCCAGCACGGCGCCGACGACATGGACGGCTCGGTCGTCGAGTACAAGATCACGCACGACGCCGACAACTACGGCACGCCGAACAAGCTGGGCCGCGAGGACCTGCTCGAACTGATCCGGGACGCCGGCTTCCGGCCGGTCGAGCGGAACACGCGGTACGAGATCATCCGCGAGTACCCGGGCCCGGACGCGGAGCGACGCGAGTCGCCGCAGCCGATGCGGGTCTGAGCCGTGCGAGGGGAAGGGCCGGCGGGGAACCCCGCCGGCCCTTCCCCGTGCCCTCACGCCTCCGTGCGCTCCACCGGGATCCACAGCTCCGCCCGCGCCGTCGTCCAGTCCTCCGAGGGGCGTACGGAGAGCAGCTCGGGGCCCGGCCGGCTCGCGTACGGATTGGACGGGAACCACTGGGTGAAGACGTCCCGCCACAGGTACTGGAGCGCCTTCGGGTACGGGCCCTCGTTCTCGAAGACGGCCCAGGTCCCGGCGGCCACGTCGAGCGCGTCGAACCCCTCCGGGACGTCGGCGCCGCTCACCGCCCCGTGCCAGTAGTCCAGCTCGGCGCCCTCCTCGCGGCTGTCCGAGAGGTGGGTGACCGCCGACAGGACGCCCCCGGGCTCCCCGTCCGCGAGGCGGGCGAGCCGGGCCAGGCCCTCCTGGCCGATGGACCGGATGTGGGCGGCGATCGCCGGGTTCTCCCCCTCGTGGACCAGGGGGACCCGGGCCCCGCGCCCGATGATCCGGAAGGCGTCCTTCTCCACGATCCTGTACCGCATGCTGCTGTTCCCTTCGACGACGAGGCGGAAGGACATGCGCGGCTGGGAGCGCAGCGCGGCCCCGGTGCGGCGGGCCTCGCCGGGGCCGACGCCGTGCACCGCGCGGAACGCGCGGGCGAACGCCTCCCCGGAGCCGTAGCCGTAGCGCACCGCGACCTCCAGGAGCGTCCGCTCGCCGGCGAGCACCTGGCGCCCGCGACGGTGAGCCGTCTGCGCCGCACGTACTCCGACAGCGGCATCCCCGCGAGCGCCGAGAACAGGCGCCGGAAGTGGTACTCCGAGGTCGTCGCGATCCGGGCGAGCCCGGCCGGGTCGAGGTCGCCGCGCAGGTGCTCCTCGATGTGGTCGAGTGCCCGGTTCAGCCGCTCCAGCACGTGGTCCGTCCTTCCCTTTCCGTGTCCTCACCGTAGGAAGGGGCCGGGGGTCCGGACCCGACATCCTGTGCCCGGTCCGGTCGGGTGGGCCGGCCGGTCGGTCCGGTCGGCCCGATCCGGGCGGGTCAGGCGAGGGGCAGCAGCATGATGATGTCGTCGCGGTCGTCGCCGGGGGCGACCCGGATCGCGTCGGGGACGCGGCCGACCTCCTTGTAGCCGCACTTGGCGTAGAAGCCGTCGACGCCGGTGCCGCCCCGGCAGGTCAGCCGGACCGCCTCGATCGCCTCGAAGCCCGGGGCGGTGCGGGCGGTGTGCTCGACCGCCGCCATGAGGTCGCGGCCGTGCCCCCCGCCCTGGTGCCGGGGGTGGACCATCACGGTGTAGAGCCACGACCAGTGCCGCATCAGCGGGTGGGCGTTGAAGGTGAAGAACGCGGTGGCGGCGACCGCGCCGTCCTCGTCGCGGCCGACGAGCAGGCGGGTGGTGCCGCGCTCCATGCCGACGAGGTGCTTGAGCAGGGCGGGGCGGATCTCGTCGGGGGTCACGGGCGGGACGAAGCCGACGGCGCCGCCCGCGTTGGAGACGTCGGCCCAGAGGGCGAGGACGCCGTCGCGCAGGGCGGTGTCGACCGCCGGGTCCACCTCGAACGTAAGGGTCATCGGGTGAGATTATCTATTACTCGCCGGGTGCTCAAGGGGGTTGGTGCCGAGGGGGGCGCGGTCCCGTGTTTCACTGGGAGGACGTTCGTCCCGTAGGGGATCTTTTCGGAACGGAAGAGTGGACTGACATGCTCCGTTACACGGTGCTGCGGCTCGGCATCTTCGCCGGGTCCTTCCTCGCCCTGTGGGGGCTCGTCTACGTCGGCGTGCTGCCGCGCGGCCTCGGCGACTCCAACCTGCTCTGGGTCCTCGTCCTCTCCGTCGTCGTCTCCGCCCCGCTCAGCTTCGTCCTCCTGCGCGGGCAGCGCGACGACATGAGCGCGGAGATCGTCGAGAAGGTCGACCGCGCGAAGGGCCGCCTCGCCGACAACCGGTCCCGCGAGGACCTGCTGTAGGGCGTCGCCCTCCGGCCGTGGAGGCCGCGTAAGGATTCCGTAAGTTTCATCACACATCTAACCCCGGGTGAGAGCTTCCAAGGCTCCCGCCTGGGGTTTTCTGTGTTTCGGAGGCGGAGGGGTGCTCTTGTACCCCAAAGAAGAGCTTTGAGGTTCTCAAAGTTCAAGTGTTAACGTGTTCGACATGAAGACCGCAGCGCGCACCTCCGACGCCATGAGCCCTCCGCTCGTGGCGCGCCTGCACGTCGACCTGTGCCGCTGTATGTCCGCGGTCTGTTGCCGCGAGCTCTGACCTTCCCGGCATTCATGCGGCGGCCCGCGCCCGAGCGCGTTCCCGTGGCCGCACCCCCGTCCCCGTATTCCCCCGATACGCCCTGTGGAGTGTGTCTGTGTCCGCGTCCGTCTCCGAGGCCCCCGAGGCCAAGCCCTCGTCCCGGATACCCAAGGTCCCCTTCTGGGCCCAGATCATCGTCGGTCTGGTCCTCGGCGCCCTGCTCGGCTGGATCGCCCGCAGCCAGGACGTCTCCTGGCTGAAGGAGACCCTCGGCCAGGTCGGCGACATCTTCGTCCAGCTGCTCAAGCTGGCCGTCGCCCCGCTCGTCTTCTTCGCGATCCTGGTCTCGATCACCAACCTGCGGAAGGTGAACAACGCCGCCCGGCTCGCCTCCCGCACCCTGCTCTGGTTCATGATCACCTCCCTGATCGCGGTCGCCATCGGCCTCGCGATCGGCCTGATCACCAACCCGGGCTCCGGCACCGGCCTCACCCCGCAGGACGGCAAGATGCCGAAGCGCGAGGGCTCCTGGATCGACTTCCTCACCGGCATCGTCCCGACGGACGTCGTCACGCCCTTCACCGAGCTGAACGTCCTCCAGATCGTCTTCATGGCCGTCGTCGCCGGCATCGCCGCCCTGAAGCTCGGCGACCGCGCCAAGCCGATCCTCGCCCTCTCCGAGTCGGTCCTCGAACTGCTCCAGAAGGCCCTGTGGTGGGTCATCCGCCTCGCCCCGATCGGCACCGTCGGCCTCATCGGCTTCGCCATCGCGGACTACGGCTGGGACCTGATCGGCAAGTACGCCACCTTCACCGCCGACGTCTACGTCGGCTGCGCGATCGTCCTCTTCGGCGTCTACCCGCTGCTGCTCGCCACGGTCGCCAAGGTCAGCCCGGTCCAGTTCTTCAAGGGCGCCTGGCCGGCCATCCAGCTGGCCTTCGTCTCCCGCTCCTCGGTCGGCACCATGCCGCTCACCCAGAAGGTCACCGAGCGCCTCGGCGTCCCGAAGGAGTACGCCTCCTTCGCCGTCCCGTTCGGCGCCACCACCAAGATGGACGGCTGCGCCGCGATCTACCCGGCGCTCGCCGCGATCTTCATCGCGCAGATCTTCGACGTGCAGCTCGGCATCCAGGACTACCTCCTGATCGCCTTCGTCTCGGTGGTCGGCTCGGCGGCCACGGCCGGCCTGACCGGCGCGACCGTCATGCTGACCCTGACCCTCTCCACCCTGGAGCTCCCGCTCGCGGGCGTCGGTCTGCTCATGGCGATCGACCCGATCATCGACATGATGCGCACCGCCACGAACGTCGCGGGCCAGGCGCTGGTCCCGGTGATCGTCTCCGCCCGCGAGAAGATCCTCGACCACACCGCGTACGAGAACGCCTCGTCGTCCCCGATCGACGACCCGACCGAGACGCGGACCGAGGACGAGAAGGTCCTGGTCACGGCCTGACCGGTACGGAGGGGTCCTCGCCGTTCCTCGTGCCCCCGCCCCCTGCCGGGCGGGGGCACTAGGCTGCTCGGGGGCAGTCGGACGATCTTGTGGGCAGCGGGAAGCAGGGGTGGGCACCATGGCCGACGGTGCGAAGGCGCGGCGGCTGCCGCGCGCCGTGCGGGAGCGGCAGATGCTCGACGCGGCCGTGCGGAGCTTCGCGCGGCACGGCTACCAGACGGCCTCCATGGACGAGATCGCCGAGCTCGCGGGGGTCTCCAAGCCGCTGGTGTACCTGTACCTGAACTCCAAGGAGGAGCTCTTCACCGCCTGCATCCGGCGGGAGGCCGGAGCGCTGCTCGCCGCCGTGGCCGCCGGGGTCGAGGACCGGGAGCTGCCGCCCGACGAGCGGCTGTGGGCGGGGCTGCTCGCCTTCTTCACGTACGCCGCCGAGCACCCCGACTCCTGGGTGGTGCTGAGCCGGCAGGCCCGGACGCAGGGGGAGCCGTTCGCGACCGAGGCGTCCCGGATGCGGGAGGAGATCGCGGTCTACGTGGCGGGGCTCATCGGCGAGGCGGCGCACGAGGCGCACGGGCCCGCCACCATCACGGAACGGGACGTGACCGCGCTCGCGCAGGCCCTGGTCGGCTCGGCCGAGTCCCTGGCGACCTGGGCGAACGAGACGCCGGGGGTGACGGCGAAGGAGGCGGCCGCGACGCTGATGAACTTCGCGTGGGCGGGGCTAGGGAACCTCATGAAAAGCGAGCGCTGGTCTCCCCGTTGAGCCTTACCGCACAGTAAGGTTACCGACTGGTTAAGTCGGTGCGGGTTCCAACGCGCCCGTACGACAGCCCGGTTCGGCCCCGCATGTGGCCGCACGCCCTGCCCGTCCGCACATGCCCTGCACGTCCCGCACGCCCTGCACGCCCCGCACGTCCCGCACGTCTCAGTCCGTCGCGAAGACCGAGGAGCCGCACGTGTCCGTCGCCACCGCCGCAGCCGGGACCGAGCCGGTCGAACCGCACAAGTCCCTGGTCGACGGGCGGGTGCGGGAGGTGTCCGTCCCCGCCCTCGCCCCCCGGATCGCCCGCGGCTCCCTCGCCGACCTGCCGTACGACAACGCCCGCCTGGACCCCGACGCCCCCCTTTTCTCCCGCAAGGGACCCGGGGGCGAGTGGTACGACGTCCCGGCCTCCGCCTTCGCCGCCGAGGTGCACGCCGTCGCCAAGGGCCTCATCGCCCACGGTCTGCAACCGGGCGACCGGCTGGCCCTCATGGCCCGCACCACCTACGAGTGGACCCTGATCGACTTCGCCGCCTGGGCCGCCGGACTCGTCACCGTCCCCGTCTACCCCACCTCCTCGGCCTTCCAGACCCGCTGGATCCTCCAGGACTCCGGCGCCGCCGCCTGCGTCGTCGAGGACCCCGACCAGGCCCGGGTCGTCGCCGCCGAACGGCGTCAGCTCCCCGGCCTGGCGCACCTCTGGGCGATCGGCACCGGCGCCGTCGAACTGCTCCGCCGGGCGGGGGAGCGGGTCTCCGACGAGGCCGTCACCGCCCGCCGGGGACTGCTCACCCCCGAGACCCTCGCCACCCTCGTCTACACCTCCGGCACCACCGGCCGCCCCAAGGGCTGCGCCCTCACCCACGCCAACTTCTTCGCCGAGGTCGACAACGCCGTCCGGCTGCTCCACCCCGTCTTCGTCTCGGAGACGAAGGAGCCCGCCGCCACCCTGCTCTTCCTGCCGCTCTCCCACGTCTTCGGACGCATGGTCTCCGTCGGCTGCGTGCGCGCCCGGGTGCGGGTCGGGCACGCCCCCTCCGTCGAGGGCGACGGACTCCTCGCCGACCTGGCCGCCTTCCGGCCCACCTTCCTCCTCGCCATCCCGTACGTCCTGGAGAAGGTCTTCAACGCCGCCCGCGCCACCGCCGAACGCGGCGGCAGGGCCGCCTCCTTCGACCGGGCCGCCCGGGTCGCCCGCCGCTACGGCCAGGAGGCCTCGCCCTCGCTGCCGCTGCGCGCCGCCCGCGCGCTCTACGACCCGCTGGTCTACCGGCGGATACGGAACGCGCTCGGCGGACGCGTGAAGTACGTGATCTGCGGCGGCTCCCCGCTCGGCGCCCGGCTCGCGGAGTTCTTCGCGGGCGCGGGCGTCGAGGTCTTCGAGGGGTACGGCCTGACGGAGACCACGGCCGCCTCCACGGTCACCCCGCCCCGCCGGCCGCGCACCGGGACCGTCGGCTGGCCGCTGCCGGGCACCGCCGTCCGGATCGCCGACGACGGCGAGGTCTGGCTCAAGGGCGGCCACGTCTTCGCCGGGTACTGGGACGCGCGGCGCGGGACGGCCGTGCCGTACACCGACGACGGCTGGTTCCCCACCGGCGACCTCGGCTCGCTCGACGAGGACGGCTACCTGCGGATCACCGGCCGCAAGAAGGACCTCATCGTCACCTCGGCCGGCAAGAACGTGGCCCCCGCCCCGCTGGAGGACTGGCTGCGCGCCCACCCGCTCGTCGCCCAGTGCATGGTGCTCGGCGACGACCGCCCGTACGTCACGGCCCTGATCACCCTGGACCACGAGGGCCTGTCGCACTGGCGGCGGATGCGGGGCAAGGAGCACCTGGCGCTCTGGGAGCTGACCCGGGACGAGGAGCTGCTCGCCGCCCTCCAGCGGGGCGTGGACGACGCCAACCGGCTCGTCTCCCGCGCCGAGTCGATCCGCGCCTTCCGCGTCCTGAACACCGACTTCTCGGATACCTCGGGCCACCTCACCCCGTCCCTGAAGCTCCGGCGGGGCGCGGTGCTGCGGGACTTCGCGCGGGAGGTCGAGGAGATGTATCCGGCGGGGAGCGAATAGGGCCCGGGGGCTGCTGGTCCGGTCCGCACGAGGGGAGGTCACCTTCTGCGAGCGCTGATCACCAGCGTGGTGAGCCGAGGACGCCGGGGATCGGGGAGTTCCTGGACCCTGGTCGGACGGAACCCCGCGCGGTGGAGCGCGGAGTGCCACCCGGGAACGTCCAGCTCCCAGCGAGTGAGAGGACGGCGCGTACCGTCGGGAAGGACGAGGAAGTCCAGGGAGGGCCGCCCGTCCGGCGGAGAGCTCCGGTTCCGGCGATGGGGGTGGGGAACCGAGAAGACCAGACGTCCGTGTGCTCGCAGGCGGCGGGCGATGGCGGGCAGGATCACCTCGGGGTCGGTGAGACCGAGGGCGCCGAAGACGGAGTAGACACTGTCGAAGGGGAGGGTGCCGGTGCGCAGGAAGCGCAAGGCGTCGCAGACGAGGAAGGTGAGCCCTTTCAGCGAGCCGTACTTCTCGTTCGCCCGGCGGATCTGAACGCCTGTCAGGTCGACCGCCGTGACCTGAGCGCCGTGCACGGCTGCGAGGTGAGCGGCGTTGTAACCGGCGCCGCAGCCGAGTTCCAGTACGCGACGCTCGTGCAGGGCGGGACCGAGGACCCGGGCGTCCGGACCGATGCCGGGATGCGTTCCCCATTCCATGCGTTGCCTCACGGGCGACGGGCCCGGGATGTGGGGGACTTGCTCCGCATAGGCATGCCAGGGGGACGCCTGATCGATCATGCTCTGCTCCACATGACGGAGGTGGTGGGACGGAGGCGGAAGGCACTTCCGCGGCCCCTGCCGGGAGGGCGTCCCGGCAGGGGCATGACATGACTGCTCAGTGCGCGGCAGGTGCGGGCTCGCGGTACGAGTAGACCTTGGCCAGCCAGTCGGCCTTGAAGGCGTCGAGGCTGTCGCGGAACGTCGACATGGAGGCCCCGTAAGGGGCCACCACGCCGCCGGACTGGTCGGGCACGGACTGGCATCCGTGGACCAGTCGGCCCCCGAGCGCGGTGTGCGCCTTGATGGACTCCAGGCGGCGGTGCTCGTTGAACCAGCCGCCGTGGTAGACCTCGTCCAGCATGGCCCCGGTGGAGTCGTCGAGCCCGAAGACCACGGACGTGGCCGCGGGGAAGAACCAGCACGGGCCGATGTTGGAGATGTGCCCGTCCAGCTCGACCTTGTTGAGGGCCATGAGCGTGGCCGCTTCGCGCAGCATCCGCAGGTGGTCGGCGGTCAGCCCGGGGAGACCGATGCCGTCGAGGTGCTCCTCCCGGAACAGGTACGTGTAGACGTCGTGGGCGGTTCGCAGGACGAGTGCCGCGTCGTCGGTGGAGTAGGCGTGCGCCTTGATGAACTCCAGGGCGAGCTGTTCGACCGCGTGCGTGGCCGTTTCCTCGACGGGCAGGAGCTCCGACCTCACCCGCTGCCAGTCGGCCACGAGCCAGGTGTGGGACTCGAAGCGGAAGAAGTACTCGGCGGGATCGATGTCGATGTGCCGTCCGCGGACCCGGATGCCGGGCAGCCGGTTCCATCCGGGATCGAAGGCGACGGGCAGCTCGACCGAGAGGGGCGAGCCGGCCGGGGTGCACGACGTCTGCCGGTCGGGCGTGCGGGGGGAGTGGAGCAGCGGGGACGAGGTCTGGGGGGACATGGCCTGTTCTCCTTTTCTTGCCGGTCTGCAGGTGCTCCGAGGCGTCACGGAATGAACGGAGACACGTCGAATTCACTTTCGAAACTCGTCGTACTCGCGTGCGGTTCCGGGGCTCCGTCGAAGGCAGAACGCACATTAGGCAAGAAGATCCAGATCCGTCGCCTCAAAAGGGCGTCAGGAGGGGTTAACTTTGTGCGGCAAGGTCTCATGGCCCATGACCGGTCATGAATCGGAATACCTCCCGTGAGGAGAGCTGCGGCAATGTCACTCGAATGGCCCCCCAGCGCGGAAGCGTCGGCCTCGTGAGCGTGGGAGGGGCCGGGATCCCCCGTCTGCACGAGCTGACGTACATCGAGACCGCGGCGAAGGCGGTCGCCCGGGGCGAGCCCTTCGAACGGATCAGGCTGGCCATGGTGGACCAGGCGGAGCAGTCCGCCCGCCGCACCGATCAGGACGGATCGTTCGACCCTGCCAAGTGGGTCGCGCAGCGTTCCAATCCGAGCAAGTACGTACACAACACCGTGGACGTCCTGAAGGAGCTGATGCGACTGGGCTGGGTGGAGCGGCACGTCCTCCCTTCCTCGCCCCGCTCCGCCTATGCCCATGCCCATGTCACCTTCGAGGTGACCGATGAGGGCCGGTCCTGGACGCAGCTCGTGGAGCGCGATCCGCGGATGGGCTACAACGCCCTCGTCGGCAAGCTCCTGGAAGCGCATCCTCAGTTCGAGGGATTTCTCCGTCTGGTGGGCGCCCGCCCCGACAGCACGACCAACCACCTCACCGTGCCGTTGCTCAAATACGAGGGATCGTCGTACGAAAACCACGACGAGTTCCTACGGGCTTTCGTAGCGCATGTGACGGAGGCCGTCCAGGAGGGCGACCTCGGCTGGATGGCGGAACCGGACATCGTGCGAACGTCCCTGCACGACTATGTGAACACGGCGGTCCGCAGGGCCAAGGCCCGGGCGGCACACCAGGCACAGACCGACAAACAGCCGGCCGGGGGCCGGAGGAAGACGAAGCGGGCCGTCGAGGCGCCCCGGAACCCCCCGGGAGCGGACCTGACGCGCAAGAGGGTTGCCGCGCTTTGTGAAGAGGCCGTGGTGCGCCTCGCGTTCACTTCGGCCGGCTGCTCCATGGACTACATCAGCCACGAACTGCTCCGCCGCTGGTGCAGGTTCCTCGGTCTCGCCAACTTCAGTTACTACGCTCCCGGCCCCCAGGCACTTCGCCTGTGGGCGACGGGGAGGGTCTCCGACAGCGGAGAAGCGGTCACCTTCCAGCGCCAGGTCGGGTCCGATGTGCGCCACAAGGCGCTCTTGGCCCTCCCCCGAATCTGGAGGGACGAGGCCGGCCGGCCCGGAGGAACGATGTACCGGCCCGTGTGGCAGGTCCGGGCAGCGGTCTGCTGGGACCAGCGCATCAGTGACGAAGAGTTCGATGCCGCTCTTGCCGCCGCCTACCGCGGCGAAGTGCCGGATCTCGAGTTCGGGATCCATCTGGACGAGGCCTCCCTCGTCCGGATTCCCGGATCGGCCCGGCCGTTCTCGCTGAAAGGCCGGGTGTTCCACGTGATGCGCCTGGACGAAACCTACCAGGAAGTGGGGGCGACAGCCTCGTGAGTGAAAAGGAAAAGGTTTCTGGCGTCGTTTGGATTAAAAATAAATGGAAGCTGCGCAACAATCCGTTCCCGTCGATCGGCATGCTTCAAATGGGAGGCCGGGACGCTCGCGAGAACGGTCTCCTGTACGAGCCGGACGTGCATGCCAAGCAGCTCCGTGAGGTGACCGAGAAATTCGTTCTCGGGATGTCCTATTCCGGTCTGAAGTTCGGCTATCTGTGGTCGACCGGGATTGTGCCCGGAGACTCCGACGCGCGTGGGTTCGGCAAGTCGGTACTGATGCAGCATCTCGCCAAGAAGATCAACGGTGATTTCGGTGAAGAGGTGTATCGCTCGGCCGGCCTGGACGAGGAGGACGCGGCAGAGGTCCCGATCTGCTGTGTCCTCACGAGTTTCGACACGGTACAGGTGCGCTCGTTGAGTGCCGCACTGTTCGCTGCTGTCGAATACGCGGTGACGTACCCCTCGGAGCAGGGCGAGCCCCTGGCCGCACGCCTGCGCAAACGTCTCGTCGAGCGGACGGGGAGCGGTGACGTCAGGGATCTCGTGAAGGCGGTCACCGACGAGCACCGCGCGTTGAACGGACGGACCCTCGGGCCTCCCGACGACAAGCTCATCGTCGCCCTGTGCGAGGAGGACTCCGATGCCGCCGCCGACTATTTGATGCGCATCACCCCTACGTCCCGCAGCCGCAACGGCGCCGTGCACATGGCCACCTTCCTGCTTTTTGTGGCTGCCGCCGGGATCAGGCGCGTACTGGTGTTCTGCGACCAGCTGGAGGACCTGGCGAGCACCACGACGGCGAAGGCGAAGCGCAATCTGGAGATCGAGCGGTTCCGGGACGTGCTCGTGGAGACGCTGCCCATGGCGGACATGGTGACGATGGTGGTGACCATGCACCCCCGTGCGTCGCTGACGATCGGCACGGCGTGGGCGCTCGCGGACCTGCCGGCCTTCGAGCTGACGGAGGCGAACAAGCAGAGCACGGTGAAGCTGCCGGCCCTGGGCGATGTATCCCAAGCGGCCCAGCTGCTCAAGCCCTACCTGGCCGCGGCGACCAAGGACGGGGTCGAACGGGAGGAGGGCGACGAGTTCTTCCCGTTCAGCAAGGAGGCGATCGCCTGCCTCTTCGACTACTCCACCCGCAAGCCGCGTGATGTTCTGCGCAAGGCGCACTCCGTGTTCGAGACCGCTGCCGCCGAGAACCTCGCACGCATCGAGACGGACGACATCCTGCGGTTCTTCAAGTCGTCGAATGCCTACCCGTTCGAGGGCGTGGGAACCGGTGGCCCTCCCGGCACATTGGACTGGAGCCAAGGATGACGGCCTGGAGCACGCGACCCGCACGACACGCGGTCACCGGAGAAGAGGCGGTTCGGGCCCGGAGTCATTCCGGTCCGCTTCGCTGCCCGGGTACCAGGGCGACGGGGAGGGGCAGCTTCTCCTTCTTGGAGAAGCGCAGATTGCGCACCGGCCGACCTGTGACCCAGGCGTTCCACGCCTTCAGGTAGAGCCCCACTTCGCCGTGTGTCGACCTACGGCGTCGGTCGGAGCCCCTGGCACGTTGCCCGGCCAGGGCTTTGGACAGTGCCAGTCTGGGGTCGCCGACGTCGAGGTTCGCCCCAGAGACCAAGCCGTTGACCCATTCGTCCACGCGTACTTGCGGGGTGGACGGTTCCACGGTGATGAAATACGCCATCGAAGCGGCCGTGGGAATCATGAAGACGTTCTTCGCGATGTTACGACCCACCTGCACCGCGCGCCGGTACCTGTCCGGTTCCTCAGCGAACTTCTCCAGGATCTGGTCGTTCGTCAGCCGCCCCCGGGCTCCGCCCCAACCAGGTTCGGGCACCTCCCGGTAGAGGTGTACGTGACGGATGGTGGAGGCGAGGAGGGTGGGGTCCTTCTCCCCGCCGAGGGAGAGCGCGTCCGCGCTGCTGCGCCGCCGTCCGGTGTCCAGTACGGAGAAGGTCTCGCGAGGCATGTGCTCGAAGACGACCATGGGGACGGCGACGCCCGCCTTCACGACGGCGTGCAGGCGGTGCTGCCCGTCGATCACCGTTCCGGTGGAGAGCGGTCCGTCCATGGCGATGCCCTGATGAGTCAGCTGCCAGTGCCCGCGCAGGATGCTCGCGGCGAGCAGGGCGACGTAACTCCGGTCGAGACGCCGGTTGTGGGTCTCCCGGCTCAGGAAGTCCGCGGCGAGCTCGGGGGTGATCATCACGATCTGCATGGCGGTCGGGTGCGGCGGCCGAAGGTTCTCGTCGAACACCGGTGCATCATGTCAACGGCGTTGAGGATTCCCTCCGAACTGCCCGTAAGTTTTCGGCGCGTTGGAATGATCTTTTGATCTCGTCCCCAGGCGCTCAGGTGTGATCTTCTTTGACCGCCTCACGGCCAGAGGAGTTCGCGGGTCCAGCCGTCGGGCGCCGACGGATCGCGGCGGTAGCGGAGACGCACGTGGCGGCGCCGCTCGTCGCCCTGGAAGAACTCGACCTCGGCCGGTTCGACCGCGTACGGGGTCCAGGTGGGGGCCGGGGCGTCCGGCTCCGCCTCCGCCCGGCGCCAGGCCGCCGCGCTCGCCTCCGCGAGGGTCTCCGGGGAGTCCAGGACCTCGCTCTGCCGGCCGACCAGGGCCGCCGCGAGGGCGCCGGTGGTGCGGGCGTGGAGGTCCTCGTACGCCTCCTCGGGGGTGCCGGCGGCGACGTGGCCCCTGACCCGGACCTGGCGGCCCTGGACCGGCCAGTAGAAGTTGAGCGCCGCCTCCGGGCGGGCGGCGAGCTGGCGGCCCTTGGCGCTGGTGGAGTGCGTGGCGAAGTGCCAGCCGCGCGCGTCGGCGCCGTGCAGCATCACCACCCGCACGTCGGGGCGGCCGTCCTCGTCCACGGTGGCCAGGGCGGGGGTGTGGGGCTCGCTCTGGCCGGCCGCGACGGCCGCGGTGAACCAGTCGTGGAAGAGGGCGAGCGGACCGGGCGGGGCGTCCGCCGGGTCGAAGGCGGGCAGCGCGGTGTCCCAGACCCGCAGGGAGCGCAGGGCGCGGTCGAAGTCGGTCGTCATGGGGTCACGGTAGTCACGGGGGCAGTCCCTCTTCGCGACCGTTCCGTCGTGCGGCCCGGAAGACGGCGACGCCGGCGGCGGTCCGCGGGCGCGGTCCGCCGCCGGCGTCGGCGACAGGACGGGGGAAGGAGGGGGGCGGGGCTATCTGGTCGGCTTCTTGCCGGTGATGCCCAGGTGCACCAACAGGGCCAGGTTCGGCTTCAGTTCGGCCTGCTTCACGCCCCAGGTCTGGAAGCCCTTCTGGTGCCCCGCGACCGCGGCCAGCATCGTCACCAGGGAGCCGGCCATCGCGGCGGGGCTGACGTCCTTGTCGACCTTGCCCTTGGCCTGGAGCTCCTTCACCGCGTCCGTGAGGGAGTTGGTGACCGAGTTCAGGATCTTCATGCGGATCTTGTAGAACCGCTTGTCGCCCTCGGCGGCGCCGAGGTCCACGACCCGGAGGATCGCGTCGTGCTTGCGCCAGAAGTCCAGGAAGCCTTCGACGAGTTCCTCGGAGGACTGCCAGCCGGCCTTGCCGACCCAGGAGCGGCCGGAGGCGAGGTCGGCCAACCCGGCGCCCTCCTTCGCCATTTCCTCCGCGATCTCCAGAACCGCTCCCTCGACGTCCGGGAAGTACTGATAGAACGTCGCGGGTGAAGTACCCGCCTTCCGGGCCACGTCGATGACCTTGACGTCCCGGTAGGGCGAGGAGCTGAGCATCTCACCGAGGCAGTCGAGCAGCTTCTGCCGCGTCGCCTGACCGCGCCGACCGGCCACGCGGCCGTCGACGGTGCGTACTTGTCCTGTCATGCCGTCAGCTTACCGACGAGGCCTCAGGGCGCGATTCGGCCGACTGCAAATGGGGTGCGCCCTCGTGCGCACGCGTTCTTCGAGGTGGACGCGGGTGTGCGGTGGAAGGGGGAGAGAGGGAATGGGTCGGTATTGAGCCAAAGTGGAGGGCGGCGGCGAGGCTCGTGCCGGCGCCGGGGGCGCCGGCGGGCGGGGCCGATCGGGGGACCTCGCACCCGAATAGAGTTATGAACAGTCTGTGGACAACTTCGGTGGACAACCCAGGCACCGCAAGGGTCCCACCCCGTCGAATCGTCCCTTTGTTCGCATCCCGGGGCATGCGCGGCCCCCGGCGCCGCCCTAGCGTGGAGCCATGGTCGTACGTACTGAGGGCACCCCGTGCTGGGTGGACGCGCAGCTCCCCGACCTGGAGGCGGGCAAGCGCTTCTACGGCGAGCTCTTCGGCTGGACCTTCGACCCCGACCGCGACGAGGCCCTGCTGCGCGGACGCCGGGTCGCCGGACTCGCCCCCAAGCGGGACGGCCGCATGCCCACCACCTGGACCGTCTACCTCGCCACCGGGAACGCCGGCACCCTCGCCGCCCGGATCCGGGCCGCCGGCGGCCGGATGGTCATGGACCCGTACCCCGTCGGTCCCTTCGGCGTCCTGGCGCTCGCCGCCGACCCCGGCGGCGCCGTCTTCGGCCTCCGCCAGGCGGGCGACGACGACGGCTTCGCGGCGGTGAACGAGCCGGGCGCCTTCTGCTGGATGGAGGTGTACACGCGCCGGCCGGACGCCGTCGACACCTTCTACGCCACCGTCTTCGGCTACCTCGGCCGCCAGGCCGACCCCGAGGAGGAGGGCGCGGGCCCCGACCTCGACTACCGCGTCTGGTCGCCCCCCGGCTCCCGGCCCGGCGACGACAGCGCCTTCGGCGGCCGGGCCGTCATCACCGACGACTTCCCCGCCGAGATGCCCGGCCACGTCCTCGCCTACTTCGCCGTGGAGGACTGCGACGAGGCCTGCGACACCACCGTCCGGCTCGGCGGCCGGGTCGTCACCCCGGCCCGCGACACCCCGCACGGCCGCGTCGCCGTCCTCCGCGACAACCAGGGCGCCCTCTTCGCGGTGCTCGCCGAACCGGGGGACGGACCCGGACCCGAGACCCGGTCCGGACCGGAGACCGCACCCCGCCCCGCACCGTAATCGGGCGGTACGGCCGGATAGGCCCGCAACCGTCCCGCCCGGCGCACCCCGCCCCCGCCCGTCCCCCGTAGCAGGCGACACCCCGATCCGCCCCCGGGTTCGCCACCGGGCCCCCGGACAGGAAGAATCAGGGCCACGGGGCCGTACCTTCATGGCCCGTACGGGGAGGTGGCAGGCAAGTGGAGCAGCTGACGCAGCACGACCCGAGACGCATCGGGCCCTTCGAGGTGCTGGGCCGGCTCGGCGCGGGCGGAATGGGCCTGGTCTATCTCGCGCGCTCGGCCTCGGGCCGGCGCGTGGCGATCAAGACCGTGCGCACGGAGCTCGCGGAGGACCAGCTGTTCCGGGTCCGCTTCACCCGGGAGGTGGAGGCCGCACGGGCCGTCTCGGGCTTCTACACGGCCGCCGTCGTCGACGCCGACCCGCGCGCCGCCGTGCCCTGGCTGGCCACCGCCTACGTGCCGGCGCCCTCCCTCGAAGAGATAGTGAACGAGTGCGGGCCGCTCCCGGCCCAGGCCGTGCGCTGGCTGGCGGCCGGCGTCGCCGAGGCCCTCCAGTCCATCCACGGGGCGGGCCTGGTCCACCGCGACCTCAAGCCCTCCAACGTCCTCGTCGTCGAGGACGGCCCCCGGGTGATCGACTTCGGCATCGCGTCCGGCGTCTCCAACACGCGCCTGACCATGACCAACGTCGCCGTCGGCACCCCCGCCTACATGTCCCCCGAGCAGGCCCGCGACTCGCGCAGCGTCACCGGCGCCAGCGACATCTTCTCGCTGGGCTCGATGCTGGTCTTCGCCGCCACCGGCCACGCGCCCTACCACGGCGCCAACCCGGTCGAGACCGTCTTCATGCTGCTCCGCGAGGGCCCCGACCTGGAGGGCCTGCCCGACGAGCTGCGGCCCCTCATCGACTCCTGCATGCAGATGGACGTCTCCCGGCGGCCCAGCCCGGCCGACCTCCAGGCGCAGCTCGCCCCGCACCTCTTCGGCCCCGGCAGCGACGACAGCGGCACGGCCTCGGCCTGGCTGCCGCTGAGCGCCACCGCCATGATCGAGCGGCGCCGCGGCGGCGGCCGGACCCCCACCGCACCGCCCGTCCCGCCCGTGCCCCCGCCCCCGCCGCCGTCGGACCCGCCGGGCCCGTTCCCCGATCCGTACGGCCCGGAGCGCGGCCCCCGGGGCGGCGGCGGGTCCGAGCCCGCCCCCCTCGGCGGCCGGCACGCGGGCCCCGCCGAGAGCGCGGGCGGTCCCGTGCGCCTCGCCGGCG
>NZ_JBSHHY010000034.1:0-77875 GCF_053618675.1 Streptomyces sp. NPDC055632
CTTTTTTCCGTCCCCCCCGCCCCCCCCCCCGGGGCCCCTTTGTTGGGGGGGGGGTTCTGCGGGGGGCGCCCCCCCCCCACGTCCGACGTGGCCGGGCGAATCCCGCTCGGGTGGCGATTACTTGAAGGAGACCTCGGCGAAGTTCTCCTGCGTCAGCGGGGAGACCTTCGGCGGGTTGACGTTCTTGCCGAACGCGATGGCCGGGGGCGAGGAGGAGATCGGGAGACCCGGCAGGTACTCCATGATCGCCTCGTTGGCCGCCTTGTAGGCCTCGACGCGCTTGACCGGGTCGGCGATCTTGGAGGCGCCGTTCACGGCGTCGAAGACCTTCGGCTCCTTGAAGCCCCACTGCTTGTCGTACCCGGCGAACCAGGTGCCGATGAAGTTGAAGCCGTCGTTGAAGTCACCGGTCCAGCCGAGCATGTGCAGGTCGCACGAGCCGGCCTCGGTGGCGTCCAGGTAGTCCGGGGCCCACTTCATCGGCTTCGGGGTGACGGTGACGCCGGCCTTCTCCAGGTCGGCCTTCATCAGCTCGAACATGTCCTGCGGGGCGGGCATGTACGGGCGGGTGACCTCGGTCGGGTAGCAGAACTCGACCTTGAGGGCGGACTCGCCGGCGCCCTTCAGGAGCTCCTTGGACTTGTTGGTGTCGAACGCGTACGTCTTCACCTTGTCCGAGTAGCCCGCGATGGTGTCGGGCATGAACTGCGTGGCCACCTTGCCGCCCTCGGGCAGCTGGGTCTTCACGAGGTTCTCGCGGTCGATGGCGTGGGCGATGGCCTGGCGGACCGCGGGCTTCTTCAGCGCCGCGTTCTTCTCCTGGCTCATGCCGACGTAGAAGAGGTTGAAGACGTCACGCGTCGGGACGTTGTACCCCTCCTTCTCCAGGGTCTTCACGTCCGCGGGCGACACCAGGTCGTAGCCGTCGATGTCACCGGCCTGGAGCGCCTGGCGGCGGCCCTCCTCGGTGTCGATCGTGCGGAAGACCAGGTTCTTCACCTTGGCCTTGTCGCCCCAGTAGTCGTCGAAGCGCTCCAGGGTGACTTCCTTGTTGCCCTTGTTCCACTTCGTGATCCTGTACGGCCCGGTGCCGGCGACCGTGCCGGCCTCCTGGCTGTACTTGGGGTACGTGATGGCGTCGCCCTTGGCGGACGCGTCCTGCTTCACGTACTCCTTGATCGCCTTCGGCGAGTGGATCGCGAGGGCCTGGAGGGAGAAGCCGCCGGGGAGCTGCGCGGAGGGCTCGTTGACCTCGATGACCGCGGTGTTCTCGTCCTTCGCCGTGCAGGACTTGTAGTTGGGCTTCGGCGCCTCGGCGTCCTCGTTCTTCGCGAAGCCGCCCATGATGGACTGCCAGTAGTACGAGACCGAGCTGGACTGGTAGGTGCCCTTCCAGTTGAACCAGTGGTCGTAGTTCGCGCAGACGGCGGCGGCGTTGAACGCCTCGCCGTCGTGGAACTTCACGTTCTTGCGCAGGTTGAACGTCCACACCGTGCCGGCGGGGTTGGCGGACCACGTCTCGGCGAGGCCGCCGACGAGCTTGCTGCCTCCCGACTCGTGCTCCAGGAGTGCTTCGAAGGCCTGCCGGGTCACCCGGAAGGTCTCGCCGTCGCTCGCGAGGGCGGGGTCCAGGGAACCGGGGTCACCGGCGCCGGCGAACACGAAGGTGTCCTTCGCACCGCCCTTCGCGCCGTCCTTTCCGCGCTCGCTGGAGCAGCCCGTCGCGACGAGCGCGGCGGCAGCCACCACCGTGATCGCCCGAACGGTACGGGAATTGAATATTCGCATGGGGCCACCCCAGGATCAGCCGTGTGGAGAGGTCTTGACCGGCCGAACACTACCCACGGGCAACGAGCTGGAGAACAGTCCGGATAACGGTGATACCTAGTCGAGACCCGGACACTTGCCAAACCGGGCAGTTCCGGGACAAGTGCGTGGCCTGGGCGAACGCCCTTGGCGCGCGGGCGAGTTAACGGGAGGTGTCGCGACCGGACAGATCGGCCATCCCGGTCTTCCGGTCACGCTCGGGGCGGATAGCCGTATCCCGGGGCAGGCGGGGCGGCGTGCGCCTCGCGGTCGTAGAAGGGGCGCGCGTTCGCCCGCAGCCAGAGCGCCACCGGGTCGTACGCGTCGGAGAGGGCGACCGTCGAGACGGGCAGCCCGTCGGGGACGGAGCCGATGGACTGGCGCATCATCGACCGGACCGTGTCGACGGCCGCCGGGGAGGTGTCGTACAGGTCGAGCCCGATGACCAGGTACGGGGAGCCGAGCGCGGGCTGCACCCAGCCGCGGCGCAGCGCCCGGACGGCCGGGGTGCGGTGCGCGTTCTGCGTGATCAGGGCGTAGAACTGCGGGACCTCCAGCGCGGGCTCGGTGACGCGCAGCGGTCCGGCGGGCATCCGGTCGAGGCCGGTGGCGATCCGGCGCAGATCGGCCCAGGGGATGCCGACGCCGCCGCCGGGGGCGTGCGGATTCAGCCAGACGCCCCAGCGGTCGGGGTAGAGGGCGCGGGCGATCTCGCGGCCGGTGACGCGCTCGTGGGCGCGGTTCCAGCCGGAGGCGGCGAGCTCCTGGTCGGAGGTGACGCAGGGCGCGTAGCCGAAGCCGTCGACCTCCATGTTCCCGTACTGGGCGTCGGGCGAGCCGGGCGAGCCCTGCCAGAGCAGCATCCGGAGCTCGCCGTCGGCGAGGGCGTGCAGCAGCCGCTCGTACGCGTCGTAGCGTCCGGGTGCCACCTGGCGCAGCATGTGCTCGATCTGACCGGTCGCAGCGGTGCCTGACGCACTCACCCTGGGTCCCGCCCCTCTTCCGTCCACCACGTCTGTGCGGCCACCGGGTCAGGTGCGGCCGTCGAGTCAGTTCAGCTTAGGGCCTGCCCGGCGGGTCAGGGCCGGACAGACCGCGGCGTCCGGCAGGCCCCGAACGGGGTGCCGCTCACACGGCGGCGCGCTGGTAGAAGGGGCGGACCCGGTCCACCATCCAGTCGCCCACCGGGTCCTGCGCCATGTCGAGCAGGATCAGGTTGACCGGCCAGGCGACCTCGACGCGGCCGAGGGCCCGGCCGAGGGCGTCCAGGGGCGCGGTGCGGTCGGCGCCCTCCCAGCGGGAGAGCTGGACGCCGATGAAGAGGGCCGGTTCGGTGCCCTCGACGCTGGCGAGGGCCCGGCGGGCGCTGGTGACGACGCCGGTGGCCTCGAACTCGGCGGAGGCGGCGGCGAGGAAGTCGACGGGGTCGTCCTGCCAGTCGGGCTCGAAGAGCCGGACGCGGCCGCCGGACGCGGGACCGTCGAGCGGGGTCCGGCCGACGCGGCAGAGCTCGGCGACGGCGGGCGGGGGCAGCGGGACGCCGACGGTGCCGCCGGGGTTCACGGCGATGCCGAGCTGCGGGGGCAGGCCGCGGGCGAAGTCGCGGGCGGGGGCGACGGCGAAGGACATGTGGTCGCCGGCGCAGGCGCGGAACTGCTGCTCGGAGCTGAAGACGGGCACGTAGGCCGCGCCGTCGATCTCCATGGTGGCGAGGTCCAGGTCGGTGCTGTCGGGGCCGCCGCCGTTGGGCAGGGGGATCCAGACCGGGCTGCGGCCCAGCACCTCGACGAGGCGGCCGCCCGCCTCGGGATTGCCGAGCGAGGCGGCGAGGACCTCTTCGAGCTCGTTGCCCGGCCACGTCACGTCCACGGTCCCACTCCCCTTCTCCGCACGGCCTGCCGTACCCGGCCGCCCGGCAGCACCCTAACGCCGCCCCGGCGCCGCCGTGGCCGGAAGAGAAGGGTACGAGCGCCCCGGACGCGCCGTGAGGGGGGGTCAGGCCGTCTCCCCGAAGGTGATCGTCCGGAGGGTGTCGGCGGCCTCCCGGTCGAGCAGGGTCGCCGAGGCGCAGCCGTGCGGGAGCCGGCCGGTCTCGGCGGCCCGCAGCAGCCGGCCGACCGCGCGCCGGTGCCGGGCGAAGGCGTACGCGGAGACGCCCCGGCCCCGGGCGTGCTGCCCGGCCCTCGCGGTGTCCGGGGTGACGTCGAGGAGGACCAGGTGCAGGTCGCTCCCCCGGCGGCGGGCCTCGCGGGCGAGCCAGCCGCGCACCCAGGACTGGGTGCCGCAGTCGTGCACGACCACGCTCGCGCCGGAGCGCAGGGCGCGGCGCAGCCCGGCGTAGTGCGCGATCCGGACCAGGGGGCGGTAGAGGGCGTACGGCAGGAGGCGGGGCATCCGGGCCTCCCAGCGCTCCCGGGCGTCCTGGGAGTCGATGCCCCGGCCCCCGGCGGTCCGCTTCATCAGGGTGGACTTGCCGCTGCCGGGCAGCCCGGAGACGACCACGAGGTCCCCGGCCGCGAACACCAGGGCGCGGGGGCCCCGGCCGCCGCGCTCGCGCAGGTCCCGCAGGGTCCGGCCCCGTCTCCGGGTCCGGGCGCGGGCCCGTGGGGACGGTATGCCGGTACTCGTCGCATACGTACCGGTGTGCTGGAACGTCATCGCTGTCTCCCCCTGACGGGCCTCAGGAGACCCTTCCCAAGAAGTGTAAAGAAACGGTAATGGGGCACAAGCGATTTGCCGCGCCGACACCGCGTGCAATGATGTGCGCGCCAGGCGCCCACGGTCGCCTGTACAACCGCATACCGGCCGTTCGAATCCGCGCGGGAGAGTTCCGGACCACGGAGTGGGTGACCACCCGGTGCGTCCGGGCGCCGAAGGAGCAAGACCCTCCCTTGAATCTCTCAGGCCCCGTACCGCGTGGATGAGGCAGATCTGAAAAGCGGGACACCCAGTGTCCCCACCCAAGGTGCAAGCCGGGCTCTCGGTGACGAGGTGCCCCCGGTGAACCTCTCAGGTTCCATGACAGATGGGGAGGACGTCCTCGCCCGTCATGCCTTCGTCACCGATCACGCCCTTGGGACCCGGGAGCCACCCCATGACCTCTGCCCCCCGCCTGACCGCCCTCGATGCCCTGCATCGTTCGCTGGGCGCGACCATGACCGACTTCGCCGGCTGGGACATGCCGCTGCGGTACGGCAGCGAGCGCGACGAGCACAACGCGGTCCGCACCCGGGCCGGCCTCTTCGACCTCTCCCACATGGGCGAGATCACCGTCACCGGGCCGCAGGCCGTCGAGCTGCTCGACTTCGCCCTGGTCGGCAACATCTCCACGGTGGGCACGGGCCGCGCCCGGTACACGATGATCTGTCGCGAGGACGGCGGCATCCTGGACGACCTGATCGTCTACCGCCTGGGCGAGACCGAGTACATGGTCGTCGCCAACGCCTCCAACGCCCAGACCGTCCTGGACGCCCTCACCGAGCGCGCCGCCGGCTTCGACGCCGAGGTCCGCGACGACCGCGACGCGTACGCCCTGATCGCGGTCCAGGGCCCGGAGTCCCCCGGCATCCTGAAGTCGGTCACCGACGCCGACCTGGACGGCCTGAAGTACTACGCCGGCCTGCCGGGCACGGTCGCGGGCGTGCCCGCGCTGATCGCCCGCACCGGCTACACCGGCGAGGACGGCTTCGAGCTCTTCCTGAAGCCGGAGCACGCCGAGGGCGTGTGGAGGGCGCTGACCGGGGCGGGCGAGGGCGTCGGCCTGATCCCCTGCGGCCTGTCCTGCCGCGACACGCTCCGCCTGGAGGCGGGCATGCCGCTGTACGGCCACGAGCTGACCACCTCCCTGACCCCCTTCGACGCCGGTCTCGGCCGGGTCGTGAAGTTCGAGAAGACGACCAATGGGGGCCGCTTCGTCGGCCGCGAGGCCCTGGAGAAGGCCGCCGAGCGCGCCGAGACCGCCCCGCCGCGCAGGCTGGTCGGCCTGATCGCCGAGGGCCGCCGGGTCCCGCGCGCCGGGTTCTCCGTCGTCAAGGACGGCGAGGTCGTCGGCGAGGTCACCTCCGGGGCCCCGTCCCCGACCCTCGGAAAGCCGATCGCGATGGCGTACGTGGACGCGGCGCACGCGGAGCCCGGCGCCCAGGGTGTAGGTGTGGACATCCGGGGCACCCACGAGCCGTACGAGGTCGTGGCGCTGCCGTTCTACAAGCGCCGGAAGTGACGCGTCCGTCCCACTCCGCGTCTCACCCCGCAAGACCGACGTTCATCAGCACTCCCCCGATCCAGGAGAATCAGGTCATGAGCAACCCCCAGCAGCTGCGGTACACCAAGGAGCACGAGTGGCTGTCGGACGCCGAGGACGGCGTCGCGACCGTCGGCATCACGGAGTTCGCGGCCAACGCGCTCGGTGACGTCGTCTACGCCCAGCTCCCCGAGGTCGGCGACACCGTCACCGCGGGCGAGACCTGCGGCGAGCTGGAGTCGACGAAGTCCGTGAGCGACCTGTACTCCCCCGTCTCGGGTGAGGTCGTCGCCGCCAACCAGGACGTGGTGGACGACCCGTCGCTGGTGAACACGGCTCCGTTCGAGGGTGGCTGGCTGTTCAAGGTGCGCGTCGCGGGTGAGCCGGACGACCTGCTCACCGCCGACGAGTACGCCGCGTTCTCCGCCGGGAACTGAGACCGGGCCCGAGACCCCTTAGGGATCGATTCATGTCGCTTCTGAACACTCCCCTCCACGAGCTGGACCCCGACGTCGCCGCCGCCGTCGACGCCGAGCTCCGCCGTCAGCAGTCCACCCTCGAGATGATCGCCTCGGAGAACTTCGCTCCGGTCGCGGTCATGGAGGCGCAGGGCTCCGTCCTCACCAACAAGTACGCCGAGGGCTACCCGGGCCGCCGCTACTACGGCGGCTGCGAGCACGTCGACGTGGCCGAGCAGATCGCCATCGACCGGATCAAGGACCTGTTCGGCGCCGAGTACGCCAACGTCCAGCCGCACTCCGGCGCCTCCGCGAACCAGGCCGCCCTCTTCGCGATCGCCCAGCCGGGCGACACGATCCTGGGCCTGGACCTGGCGCACGGCGGCCACCTCACCCACGGCATGCGCCTGAACTTCTCCGGCAAGCAGTTCGACGTGGTCGCGTACCACGTGGACGAGGCCGGTCTGGTCGACATGGCCGAGGTCGAGAGCCTCGCCAAGGAGCACCGCCCGAAGGTGATCATCGCGGGCTGGTCGGCCTACCCGCGCCAGCTGGACTTCGCGGAGTTCCGCCGGATCGCGGACGAGGTCGGCGCCTACCTGTGGGTCGACATGGCCCACTTCGCGGGCCTGGTCGCCGCCGGTCTGCACCCGAACCCGGTCGAGCACGCGGACGTGGTGACCTCCACCACGCACAAGACGCTCGGCGGCCCGCGCGGCGGCATCATCCTGGCGAAGAAGGAGTTCGCGAAGAAGCTGAACTCCTCCGTCTTCCCGGGCTTCCAGGGCGGCCCCCTGGAGCACGTGATCGCGGCCAAGGCCGTCTCCTTCAAGGTCGCGGCCTCGGAGGAGTTCAAGGAGCGCCAGCAGCGCACCCTGGACGGCGCCCGGATCATCGCCGAGCGCCTGGTCCAGGACGACGTGAAGGCCCACGGCGTCTCGGTCCTGTCCGGCGGCACGGACGTGCACCTGCTCCTGGTCGACCTGCGCGACTCGGAGCTGGACGGCCAGCAGGCCGAGGACCGCCTCCACGAGGTCGGCATCACGGTCAACCGGAACGCGGTCCCGAACGACCCGCGCCCCCCGATGGTCACCTCCGGCCTGCGCATCGGCACGCCGGCGCTCGCGACCCGCGGTTTCGGGGCCGAGGACTTCCGCGAGGTCGCGGACGTCATCGCCGAGACCCTGAAGCCGGGCTTCGACGCCGAGAAGGCCGAGGCCCTCAAGGCCCGGGTGACCGCCCTGGCGGACAAGCACCCGCTGTACCCCGGCCTGAAGTGATACTGAAGTAATTTCGTACGCTTTTGTTCGTACGGACATCCGGGGCACCGCGCACACTGGAACAACGGGCGCGGTGCCCCGACCCATGTCCCCCGCCCGCACGCCTTCTCTGCACTACCCCGGCAGACAACGACGTCCAGCCCCCACAAGGAGTCCTCCCGTGGCCATCTCGGTCTTCGACCTGTTCTCGATCGGCATCGGCCCGTCGAGCTCCCACACGGTGGGCCCCATGCGCGCGGCCCGGATGTTCGCCCGCCGGCTGAAGAACGAGGGCCTGCTGGCCCACACGGCGAAGGTGCGGGCGGAGCTGTACGGCTCGCTCGGCGCCACCGGCCACGGCCACGGCACCCCGAAGGCCGTCCTGCTCGGCCTGGAGGGGAACTCGCCCCGCACGGTCGACGTCGAGCACGCGGACGAGGAGTTCGAGCGGATCAAGGCGAGCGGCCGGATCAACCTGGTCGGCGCCCACGAGATCCCCTTCGACTTCGACGCCGACCTGGTCCTGCACCGGCGCAAGGCGCTCCCGTACCACGCCAACGGCATGACGGTCTTCGCGTACGACGCGGAGGGCGGGCTCGTCCTGGAGAAGACGTACTACTCGGTCGGCGGCGGCTTCGTGGTCGACGAGGACGCGGTGGCCGGCGAGAACCCGATCGTCCCGGACGACACCGTCCTGAAGTACCCCTTCCGCACCGGCGACGAGCTGCTCCGCCTCGCGAAGGAGACCGGCCTGTCGATCTCCGCAATGATGCTGGAGAACGAGAAGGCCTGGCGGACCGAGGACGAGATCCGGGCGGGCCTCCTGGAGATCTGGCGGGTCATGCAGTCCTGCGTCTCGCGCGGCATGTCCCGCGAGGGCATCCTGCCCGGCGGTCTGAAGGTGCGCCGGCGCGCCGCGAACTCGGCCCGCAAGCTGCGCTCCGAGGGGAACCCGGCGGCGCACGCCATGGAGTGGATCACCCTGTACGCGATGGCGGTGAACGAGGAGAACGCGGCGGGCGGCCGGGTGGTCACCGCCCCGACGAACGGCGCGGCCGGCATCATCCCCGCCGTCCTGCACTACTACATGAACTTCGTCCCGGGCGCGGACGAGGACGGCGTGGTCCGCTTCCTCCTCGCGGCCGGCGCGGTCGGCATGCTCTTCAAGGAGAACGCCTCGATCTCCGGCGCCGAGGTCGGCTGCCAGGGCGAGGTCGGCTCGGCCTGCTCGATGGCGGCGGGCGCCCTCGCCGAGGTCCTGGGCGGCTCCCCGGAGCAGGTGGAGAACGCGGCCGAGATCGGCATGGAGCACAACCTGGGCCTGACCTGCGACCCGGTCGGCGGCCTGGTCCAGATCCCGTGCATCGAGCGCAACGGCATGGCGGCGGTCAAGGCCGTCACGGCGGCGAAGATGTCGATGCGCGGCGACGGCAGCCACCTGGTCTCCCTGGACAAGGTCATCAAGACCATGAAGGAGACGGGCGCCGACATGAGCGTCAAGTACAAGGAGACGGCCCGCGGCGGGCTGGCGGTGAACATCATCGAGTGCTGAGGCCGTCGGCCTCGGGCGGGCCGCCGTACGGGCTCAGGCGCGCCCGCGCAGCACGCGCGCGATCTCGATGTCCCTTTCGAGGGCGCTGAGCCGCGGAGGGGTCCTGGAATCGTCGAGGACCACGGCGTGGAGGCGGTCGCCGACCCGCGGAGGAGGGACGTCGGCCGACCGCCACGACGGGTGTTTCGCCTGGTCGACGAAGCCGGTGACCCCGTCCGCGTCCACCTGTGACCCGACACGGGCCACGGCCGTGACGGTGACGTCCACCTCCTGGTGGTCCACCAGGCCCATCGGGTTCCTCCGGGTGTCGGGCCGGGCCCCGGACGGGCGGCGACCACGGGTCGCGCGGCCCGTCCGGGCGGGCGGATCAGGCCTTGCTGAGGTGCGACCAGAACTCGTCCCACGACAGCCGGCCGTCGCCGTTGTCGTCGCGCTGCTTGATGAGCGCCTCGGCGACCGTCTCGGTGACGTTGAAGTCGCCCAGCTGCGCCATCACGCTCTTGTACTCCGCGGCGGTGATGAAGCCGTCCCCGTCCACGTCGTACCGGTTGAATGCCGTGCGTGCCGACTCGATGTCCGCCACTGTTTCCGCCCCTTCATGGTGCTTGTCTGACGGGGTCAGATTAGCCGCCCCGGCTCGGTGGGCCGATCCGGGACGTCCACAGCCCCTCGCCAGGCATCCAGCATGCGGACGACCCCGGGAAACAAACAGTGAACCGCATAGCCATTCACTGTTTGCAAGGCGAGTTCCATATGTCACCAACGATTCACAGTTAAAGTGTTCATGTTTGCCCGATTTTGCCCCGCTAGGGACGTTTGGTGATGCGGGTACTTGTCTGACATAGTCGTCGACACGACCCCCATTGACCCGGGCCAGGTCGACACAGCGGCCGTGGATACACCCCCCCGTCCACGGCGCCTCACACGGAAGCCCCCAGCTCGCCCCACCACGGCGCACGGGGGCTTCCGTGCGTCCGGGGGCAGGTGCTTCAGGGGCGGTCCGCGACCCGCATCTCGAACCAGGTCGTCTTGCCGCGCGGCGCCAGGTCCGCGCCCCACCGGTCCGCCAGCTTGTCGACGAGGAAGAGCCCCCGGCCGCTCGTGTCCAGCTCGTGCACCGGCATCAGACAGGGCAGCCCGCGCGAGGGGTCGCGCACCTCGACCCGGATCCGGCCCCGGCCCTTCTGCAACCGGAGCGCGAAGACCCGGGCGCCGGTGTGCCGGACGGCGTTGCCCACCAGCTCCGAGACCAGGAGGACCGCGTGCTCGGTGAGCTGCGGTCCCAGCCCCCACTGGTTCATCAGCACGTACTGCGTGAGTCTGCGGGCCACCCACGCGGACTCGGGCAGGGACGGCAACCGGACGTCGTCCTCCGCCGGATTGCCGTACAACTCCACCGCTTCGGCGGCCTGTTGGTCGTCCGCGGTCAGTGACCACCGCTCCGCGGCGGCGCTCGCGCGCCGCCGTGGTTGTTCCCTGTCCTCCAGGCCCGCCATGCCCCTCATCATGGCCGCACGGAGCGGCCCGCGGGGGCCGTTCCGCCGGAATCGACCCCCGGCGGATCCCCGGCGGACCGTCCTACGGGCCGCTTTCGGTCAGGTCAGCCGAATTTCGCCTTCCCCGGGCCCTCCTCGACGAAGCTGCGCATCCCGCGCTCGCGGTCCTCGGTGGCGAACAGGGCGGCGAACCAGGTGCGCTCGATGGCCAGACCGGTGTCGATGTCGGTCTCCAGACCCTGGTCGACCGCCTCCTTCGCGGCCCGCAGGGCGACGGCCGGGCCCTGCGCCAGCTTCGCGGCCCACGCGTGCGCCTGCTCGTACACCTCGGCGGCCGGGACGACCCGGTCGACCAGGCCGAGGGAGAGGGCCTCGTCCGCCTTCACCATCCGGCCGGTGAAGATGAGGTCCTTGGCCCTGGAGGGGCCGACGAGGCGGGAGAGGCGCTGGGTGCCGCCCGCGCCCGGGATCAGGCCGAGCAGGATCTCGGGCTGGCCGAGCTTGGCGTTGTCGGCGGCGATCCGGTAGTCGGCGCAGAGCGCCAGCTCGCAGCCGCCGCCGAGCGCGTAGCCGGTGATCGCGGCGACGACCGGCTTGGGGATGCGGGCGACGGCGGTGAAGGCGTCCTGGAGGGCGCGCGAGCGCTTGACCATGGCCACGTGGTCCATGACCTGCATCTCCTTGATGTCCGCGCCGGCCGCGAACACCTTCTCGCCGCCGTACAGGACCACGGCCCGCACGTCGTCGCGGTCGGTCGCCTCCTGGGCGAGCTCGCGCAGCCGGTCCTGGGTGGCGACGTCCAGGGCGTTCATCGGGGGGCGGTCGAGGCGGATCGTGCCGACGCCTTCGGCGACTTCGAGGTTCACAGTCATGGGAGAAGGTTAGGGGTCGTTAACGACAACGGGCCCGGTGCTGTTGCTCACAGCACCGGGCCCCGCCGAAAAGCTCCGGAACGCCTAGGCGGTCCACTCCGACCACGGCATGTTCCAGCCGTTGAGGCCGTTCTCCGGCTTGATCTGCTTGTCCTTGGAGTTCTTCACGACGACCACGTCACCGATGATCGAGCTGTCGTAGAACCAGGCGGCCGGCGTCGAGCCGTCCCCCGCGCCCCGGGTGTCCGAGAGGCCGACGCAGCCGTGGCTGACGTTCTGCGAGCCGAAGGTGCTCTTCGGGGCCCAGTAGTTGCCGTGCACGAAGGTGCCCGAGGTGGACAGGCGCATCGCGTGCGGCACGTCCTTGATGTCGTACTCCCCGCCGAAGCCGACGGTGGCGCCGTTCATCCGGGTCACCTTGTACTTCTCGCTGATGACCATCTGACCGTTGTACGTGGTCGTGGACGGCGCGCCCGCGGTGATCGGCAGCGTCTTGACGATCTTCCCGTCGCGCTCGACCTTCATCGTCTTGGCGCCGGCGTCGACGGTGGAGACCTGGCGGCGGCCGATGGTGAAGGTGATGGTCTTCTTCTGCTTGCCGTAGACGCCGGGGCGGCCCTCGACGCCGTCCAGGTTCAGATGGACCGTCACCTTGGTGCCGGCCGCCCAGTACTGCTCGGGGCGGAAGTCGAGGCGGTCGTTGCCGAACCAGTGGCCCTCGATCGGGACGGACGGCACGGCCGTCACCCTGATGGCCTTCTCGACGGCCTCGGGGTCGGTGATGCCCCGGGTGAAGTTGATGGAGACCGGCATGCCGACGCCGACGGTCGAGCCGTCCTCCGGCGTGTAGTGGCCGATGAAGGTGTTCTTCGGGACCAGGGTCGTGAAGGTGGTGTCCTTCGCCGACTCGCGGCCCTCGGCGTCCTTCGCGACGGCGTGCACCTTGTACTGGGTGCCCCCGGCCAGGTGCGCGGTCGGCTGCCAGCTCGCGCCGTCCGCCGCGATCTCGCCCTCGACCGCGGTGCCCTTGGAGTCGGCGACCGTGACCGTGGTCAGCTTGCCCTGCTGGGCGGTCACCTTGAGGGCGCCGCTGGTGGCGACCGAGTCGGCGCCGTCCTTCGGAAGGATCGTCACGACGGCCTGGGAGGCCGCGTTGTCCTGCCGGCCGGCGTCCTGGGCCTGCGGGCCCTTCGCGCCGTCGGCGGCGTCCCCGCCGCCCCCGCCGCAGGCGGTGAGCACCAGGAGCAGCGCCCCCGCCGCCAGGGCCTGGAGCCGGACGCCCCCGCGTCGCCGGCCCCTCCCCGTGGTCCCCGCCGGTGCCCCCGATATCGGCTGCCCGTTCACTGTGGTCGTCTCCCCTCGCACGGCCCGGCAACGCCACGGCCCCACCCCCGTGCGCATCGCTCGCGCACACGGCGCTAGATAATCACACCGCAGGACACGAAAGATCCTCGCGCATGTCACCGTTCCGTCCCGATCGACGTGCGACGACGATGGAAGCGGCGGGGGTGGCGGGGGCGACGGGAGCGACGGGGGTCAGCGGAGCGCGGAGCCGGCCTTCCAGCTCTTCCAGTCCGTGTTCCAGCCGCCGAGCCCGTTGTCGGGGGCGACCTTCCGGTCCCGGGAGTTGACCACCTCCACCACGTCGCCGACGAGGGTCCGGTCGAAGAACCAGCCCGCGGGCGAGCGTTCGCTGCCGCCCTTCTCGTCCCGGAGCCCCACGCAGCCGTGGCTGACGTTGGCGGTGCCGAAGGTCTCGGGCGGGGCCCAGTAGTTGCCGTGCAGGAAGGTCCCGGACTCGGTGAGCCGCATCGCGTGCGGCACGTCCTTGATGTCGTACTCGCCGCCGAAGCCGACCGTGGCGCCGTTCATCCGGGTCACGTCGTACAGCTCGGTGACGACCATCTTCCCGTTGTACGTGGTGGTCTTCGGCGCTCCCGCGGTGATCGGCAGGGTGGCCAGGACCTCGCCGTCCCTGCGGACCTCCATGGTGTGCGCGGCGGCGTCCACGACGGAGACCTGGGAGCGGCCGACGGTGAAGCCGACCTTCTTCCGCTGGATCCCGTACACGCCGGGCGCCCCCTCGACGTCCCGCAGGCCGATGTCGACGGTGACCCGGGTGCCGGCGGCCCAGTACCGCTCCGGGCGGAAGTCGAGCCGCTCCTTGCCGAACCAGTGGCCGGAGACCTCCACCGGCGGGTCCGAGGTGATCCGGACGGCGCGCTCGACCGCGGCCCGGTTCTCGACGGGCCGGCTGAAGGTGAAGGAGACGATCATGCCGGTGCCGACCGTGGAACGGTTCTCCGGCTTGAAGTAGCCGATGAAGCGGGACTCGGGCACCACGGTGCTGAAGGTGGTGTGGCGGGCCGAGCGGCGTCCGTGCGCGTCGAGCGCGACGGCGTCCACGCTGTACTTGGCGGCCGGCGCGAGCCCGCCGGGGGCCGACGGCCGCCAGCGCAGCCCGTCGGCGGAGACCTCCCCGGCGAGCTCGGTCCGCCGGCCGTCCTCCACCCGGGCGACGTTCACCCGTTCGAGCCGTCCGCTGTCCACCCTCACTTCGACCGGTCCTCCGGTCGGGACCGCGCGGCTGCCGTCCTCCGGGGTGACCCGGATGACGTCGCCGGGGGCCCGCCCCTTGCCCGGCAGGGAGAGGTCGACGCCCCTGCCGCCGTCCGCTCCGGTGCAGCCCGCGAGGCCCGCCAGCAGTCCCGCCACCGCGAGGACGTGCCCCGCCCTCTTCCATACAGATCTCACGCCCGGCCCAACGACGGCCACCCTCCAGGGGAAACGTGCGCGCGGGCCATGTTGGGAGCACGGCCGTGCGGGCAGAACAGGGGGAGAACCTCGCGCGGGGAGCGGTGGCCGGGACGCCACCGCTCCCCGCGCGCGGACCCGACGGAGCCGCGGGAGGCCGGACGGTGGCGAGCGCAGCCGAGCAGGAGGCGGTACAGCAGCGTGCCCTGGAGCGGGCGGGGCCGCCCGTGTGGCCGGGGGCGCCGACGCCCCTGGGCGCCCGCTGCCGGGTCGGACCCGGCGGGGTCGCGGGCACCAACTTCGCCCTGTGGGCGGGCGGGGCGGAGGCCGTCGAGCTGTGTCTGTTCGACGGGGACGGGACGGAGACGCGGCTGCCGCTGACCGAGCTGACCCACGAGATCTGGCACGGCTTCGTGCCCGGGATCGGCCCGGGACAGCGGTACGGCTACCGGGTGCACGGCCGCTGGGACCCTTGGACGGGCGCCCGGTGGAACCCGGCGAAGCTGCTCCTCGACCCGTACGCGCGGGCCGTCGACGGCGAGTTCTCCCTTCCGCACGAGGTGTACGGGCACGTGCGGGACTGGCCGCAGCAGCACGTGGCCGACACCGTCCGCGACGAGCGGGACTCCGCCCCGCACGTCCCGAAGGGGGTCGTCGTCCACGACGACGACGACTGGTCCGACGACCGCAGGCCCAAGACGCCCTGGCAGGACTCGGTCATCTACGAGGTGCACGTCAAGGGCTTCACCAAGCTGCACCCGGGCATCCCCGAGCACCTGCGCGGCACGTACGCGGGGCTCGCGCACCCGGCCGCGGTCGACCACCTCGTACGGCTCGGGGTGACGGCGGTCGAGCTGCTGCCGGTGCACCAGTTCGCGCACGAGGACCACCTGCTGCGGCGGGGCCTGCGCAACTACTGGGGGTACAACTCCGTCGGCTACTTCGCGCCGCACGCCGGCTACTCGTCCTCGGGGACGGCCGGGCAGCAGGTCGGCGAGTTCAAGAAGATGGTGCGGGCGCTGCACGCGGCCGGGATCGAGGTCATCCTCGACGTGGTCTACAACCACACGGCGGAGGCGGGCGAGCTGGGCCCGACCCTCTCCCTGAAGGGCATCGACAACCGGGGCTACTACCGGCTCCAGTCCGACGCCCGCCGGTACGCCGACTACACGGGCTGCGGCAACACCCTGCACGTGGTGCAGCCGCAGGTGCTGCGGCTCATCACCGACAGCCTGCGCTACTGGGTGACGGAGATGGGGGTGGACGGCTTCCGCTTCGACCTGGCGGCGGCGCTCGCCCGCTCCTTCCACGACGTCGACATGCTCTCCCCCTTCCTCGCGGTCATCGCCCAGGACCCGGTGCTGCGCCGGGTGAAGCTGATCGCGGAGCCCTGGGACGTGGGCAACGGCGGCTACCAGGTGGGGGCCTTCCCTCCCCTGTGGACCGAGTGGAACGACCGCTACCGGGACGCGGTGCGGGACTTCTGGCGCGGGGCGCTGCCGGACGTGCGGGACCTGGGCTACCGGCTCTCCGGCTCCAGCGACCTGTACGCCTGGGGCGGGCGCCGGCCGTACGCCTCGGTCAACTTCGTCACCGCCCACGACGGCTTCACGCTGCGGGACCTCGTCACGTACGAGCGGAAGCACAACGAGGCCAACGGCGAGGGCAACCGGGACGGCACCCACGACAACCGCTCCTGGAACTGCGGCGCGGAGGGCGAGACCGACGACCCGGAGATCGGGGCGCTGCGGCTGCGCCAGCAGCGCAACCTGCTCACCACCCTCCTCCTGTCGACCGGGGTGCCGATGCTGGTCTCCGGCGACGAGATGGGCCGCACCCAGGGCGGCAACAACAACGCGTACTGCCAGGACAACGAGATCGGCTGGCTCGACTGGTCGCTGCCGGAGGACCCCGGCCGGGCCCAGCTCCTCGCCCTGTCCCGGCGGCTGCTCGCGCTGCGCCACCGGCATCCGGTGCTGCGCCGCCGGGCCTTCTTCTCCGGCCGGCCGCAGCGGGCGGACGGGCTGCGGGACCTGGCCTGGTTCACGGCCGGGGGGACCGAGATGACGGAGGGCGACTGGTACGCGCGGACGGGGACGCTGGGCCTCTACCTGTCGGGCCGGGACATCCCGGGCCGGGACGCGCGGGGCGAGCGGATCACCGACGACAGCTTCCTCGCCGTCCTGCACTCCGGCCACCGCCCCCTGGACTTCCGGCTGCCGGGCCCGCCGTGGGCGGAGACGTACGAACTGGTCGTGGACACGGCCCGCGAGGACCAGTCCGGGCCGCCGGGCACGGTCCACCGGGGCGGGGAGGTGCTCGCGGTGGGGGCCCGGTCGGTGGTGCTGCTGCGGGTGTCCCGCTAGGGGGCCGCGAGGGGGCCCGGGCGCTCAGGAGCGGCCCAGGATCCCCCGCTCGTACCCGGCGGCGACGGCCGCCGCCCGGTCCTTCGCGCCCAGCTTGGCGTAGATGTGGGTGAGGTGGGTCTTGACGGTGGCCTCGCTGATGAAGAGTTCGGCGGCGATGGCCCGGTTGGCGGTGCCCCGGGCGACGAGGGCGAGGATCTCGGCCTCGCGCGCGGAGAGGGTGGTGTCGGCGGGCGGGGCGGCGGGGGCGCGGACGGCGGTGACGAGCCGGGAGGCCACGGCCGGGGAGAGGACGGTGCGGCCCCCGGCGGCGGCCCGCACGGCCGCGAACAGTTCCTCGCGCGGGGCGTCCTTGAGGAGGTAGCCGGTGGCGCCGGCCTCGATCGCCGGGAGGGTGTCGGTGTCCGTGTCGTACGTGGTGAGGACGAGGACCCGGGCGCGGGCGCCGTGCCGGGCGAGCGCGGCGATGGCGTCGACACCGCCGCCGCCCGGCATCCGCAGGTCCATGAGGACCACGTCGGGGTCCAGTTCCAGGGCGAGTTCGACGCCCCGGACGCCGTCGGAGGCCTCGCCGAGGACGCGGAAGCCGGAGCCCTCGGCGGCGAACATGCCGCGCAGGCCGTCCCGTACGACGGGGTGGTCGTCGACGATCAGCAGGGTGATGTCGGTCATGGTGTGGCCAACGGTACGCGGGCGGAGACCGCCGTGCCCTCGCCGGGGGCGGTCTCGACGGTGACGGTCCCGGTGAGGCGCTCGGCGCGGGCCCGCATGCCGTCGAGACCGAACCCGCCGCCGGAGCCGCCGCGTTCGGGCCGGGCGAGCGGGTCGAAGCCGCGGCCGTCGTCCCGTACGTCCAGGGTGATCTCGTCGCCCATGTAGGAGAGGGTGACGCCGGCCCGGGCGGCCCCGGAGTGGCGGGCGGTGTTGGACAGGGCCTCCTGGGCGATCCGCAGCAGGGTGGCGGCGACCTCGTCGTGGAGCGGGGCCTCGGTGCCGGTGACGGTGAACCGGGTCTCGACGCCGGTGCGTTCGGCCCACTCCTCGACGGTCTTGCGCAGGGCGCCGGGGAGGGCGTCGTGCTCCAGGGCGACGGGGCTCAGGTTCCGCACGGAGCGACGGGCCTCGCCGAGGCCGTGCCGGGCGAGGTCGGCGGCGCGCCTCAGGTGGACCTCGGCGCGGTCCCGGTCGGGGGCCGCGGAGGCGGCCTGGAGCTGGGTGACGACCCCGGTGAGGCCCTGGGCGATGGTGTCGTGGATCTCGGCGGCCAGCCTCCGCCGCTCGTCGGCGACCCCGGCCTCCCGCGCCTGGAGGAGGAGTTGGGCGTGGAGGGCGGCGTTCTCGGCGAGGGCCTGTTCGAGGCGCCGGTTGGCGCGGCCGAGCTCCGCGATGGTGGCGGCCCGCTCGGCGGCCTTCTCGGCGTCCTTCTCGGCGAGGTGGGAGAAGCCGACGACGAGGCAGGCGTTCAGGGCGAACAGGCCGCCGAAGGCGAGCCACTGCATGAGGGAGGCGGGCGGCAGGCCGCCGGACTGGGACCCGGCCATCGTGACGGCGACGAGGAGGAGCCCGGCGCGGGCGAGCCGGCGGGGCAGCAGGTGGACGGCGTCGAAGTAGCCGACGCAGGCGTAGACCGCGAAGAAGGGGTTGAGCCAGGTCAGGACGAAGGCGAGGGCGGCGCGGAGGCCGAAGTACGCGATGGAGGCGGGGCCGGGCGCGCCGGGGACGAGGACGGGGGCGGATCCTTCCGGGGCGGGGCCGGGGCCGGATGTGAGCGCTTCCGGGACGGGGCCGGGGCAGGGCGCGGGCCTTTCCGGGGCGGGGTTCGGGCCGGGTGTGAGCCTTTCCGGGGCGGGGCCCTGGCCCGCGGGCCTTTCCGGGGCGGGGTCGGGGCCGGACGCGGGCCCTTCCACGTCGCCGGGCGCGAGCTCTTCCGCGCCGCCGGGCACGGGTCGCGGCCGATCCCGTACGGGGTCCAGCCCTTCCCCTACGGGACCCGACTCCCCCTGTACGGCCCCGGTGCCGGGGCGTTCGGGCGTTCGGCCGTGGGTCGCGACGAAGCGGGCGCAGCGTCGGTCCCACACCAGGTGGAGGAGGAGGGCGACGGCCACCAGGGCGCCGGCGGTCAGCGTCTCCGCGCGGTCCATCAGCGTGCCCGCCGACGCCCCGGCGATCGCGGTGGCGATGCCGAGCAGCGCGTACGGCCCCCAGCGGAAGAACTGGCGCCAGCGTTCCTCGACGGTGGTCGGCATCCGCCCCGCCCCCCTCGCTCACTCGCTCACTGCCAGCGGAACCAGCGCGCCGACGCGCCGGTCAGGACGACCGTCCACAGGGTCATGACCCCGAGCGCGGCCCAGCCGGGCCAGCCGCCCGACGCGGCCGTGTCGAGGGCCTCGGAGGCGGCGCCGAAGGGGGTGAGCCCGACGATCCGCTGCAGGGTATCCGGCATGGCCTGGACCGGGACCCAGACCCCGGCGGTGAACATGGCGGGGAAGAAGACGACCGAGCCGACGGCGGTGGCGATCTTCTGCGTGCGGGAGGCGGCGCACACGGTCGCGCCGAGCGCGAGCCCGCTCGCGACGGCGAGCAGCAGGGCGAGCAGGTACCCGGCGGGGTTTCCCGGCAGGGCGACGCCGAAGGCGAGGCGGCCGACCGTGATCACGAGCAGCGCGGAGACGAGCGCGGCGGCGCCGTGCAGCGCGAGCTGGGCGGTGAGCAGGGCCCCGGGCCGTACGGGGGTGGTGGACATCCGGCGCAGGATGCCGCGTTCGCGGTAGCCGGAGAGGACCGGGGGCATGGCCTGGATCCCGGACATGATGAGGGCGAAGAGGACGGAGACGGGGACGTAGAGGTCGATGACCCGGCGCCCGCCGAGGTCCTCGGAGGCCTCCCGGAAGGAGGGGATCAGGCCGAGGATCACGAGCAGCAGGGTCGGCGAGAGCATCACCCAGAACAGGCTTCCGGGCTCGCGGCCGAAGAGCCGCGCCTCGGTCTTCAGGACGGTCGCGGTGGGGGTGCTCATCGGTGGTCGTCTCCCGTCAGGTCGAGGTAGGCGTCGTCGAGGGTGGCGTCGGTGACCCGCAGCTGGTGGGCGGTGACGCCGTGGCGGGCGAGGAGGGAGACGAAGGCGGTGACGGTCTCGTCGGTGCCGCCGACGACCGTCCGCCCGTCGGCGGTCGTGACGGAGACGGCCCCGGGGAGCGCCCGCAGTGCGGCCGGGTCGACCGGGACGCCGGCGGCGAAGGAGATCTCCTTGGCGCTGCCGGAGCGCCCGATCAGCCCCTCGGGGGTGTCGAGGGCGGCGATCCGGCCGCGGTCGAGGACGGCGATCCGGTCGCAGAGGCGCTGGGCCTCCTCCATGAAGTGCGTGACGAGCAGGACGGTCACCCCGGTGTCCCGGACCGCATCGACGAGCGCCCAGACCTCGCGGCGGGCGCGCGGGTCGAGGCCGGTGGTGAGTTCGTCGAGGACGACGACCCTGGGGTCCCCGATCAGCGCGAGGGCGATGAACAGGCGCTGCTTCTGGCCCCCGGACAGCTTCGCGAACCGCACCTTCAGATGGGGCAGGAGCCCGAGCCGCTCGGCGAGCGCGTGCGGGTCGGCGGGCCGCTCGTGGAAGGAGGCGTACAGGTCGAGGGCCTCGCGGACGGTCAGCTTGGGCTGGAGCTCGCTCTCCTGGAGCTGGACGCCGAGGACCCGGGTGACCTCGGCGCGCCGCGCGGCCGGGTCGTACCCGCAGACGCGGACCAGGCCCTCGTCGGGGGCCCGCAGCCCCTCGACGCACTCCACGGTGGTGGTCTTGCCGGCGCCGTTGGGTCCGAGGATCCCGAAGACCTCCCCCTCGCCGACCTCGAAGGAGACTCCGTCGACGACCTTCCGACCGTCGTAGGACTTGTGCAGTCCCCGCACTTCGATCGCTGCTGTCGTCATGCCCCGAGCCTCCCGTCCGGGGCGGCCCGCCGGTATCGGCCGATCCGCTCGTACCGGCCATCGGCCGATCGGTCGACGGCGGGTACGACCCGAGGAGCCGCGACCCGGAGGGCTGCGGTTCCGGAGGCGGCGGAGGCGGAGGCGGCGGCTCCGGAGATGGCGGAGGCGGAGGCGGACGAAAAACCGGATGAGCGGTGTCAGTGGCGAACCGTAAGGTCGGACCTGATGCCCGAGAAACCCTTGCCCCCAGCGAACCCGGCGGACACCGCCGACCGGTCGGCGGTGCGCGTCCTGCTCCGCCTGTGGCCGTACGTACGACCCGTGCGGGGGCGGCTGTTCACGGCCGCCTTCGTCGCGATAGTCGCCTCCTGTCTGTCGCTCGTCATCCCCCTCGTCCTGAAGTGGCTGGTGGACGGGCCCGTCGCGGACCGGGACCCCGGCGGCGTGTGGCTCGGCGCGCTGTACCTGCTGCTGCTCGGGATCACGGAGGCGGTCCTCTTCGGCTTCCGGCGCTGGCTGGTGGCGCGGCCGCTCGCCGGGGTGGAGGCCCGGATGCGGTCGGACCTGTACGGCAGGCTCCAGCGGCTGCCGATCGCCTTCCACGACCGGTGGGCGTCGGGCCAGCTCCTGTCGCGCGGGACGACGGACCTGATGCTGGTCCGGATGTTCCTCGCCTTCCCGCTGACCTTCCTCCTGGTCAACGGCGTGACGATCCTCGCCGGATACGTGCTGCTGCTCTCCCAGGACTGGTCCCTCGGCCTGGTGCTGCTGACCCCGGTGCTGCCGCTGGTGGTGGTCTGCTCGCTCTTCGAGGGCCGGTACGGCCTGGTGGCGCGCCGGGCCCAGGACCAGGTGGGCGATCTGACGACGGTCGTGGAGGAGAGCGTCCTCGGCATCCGGATCGTCAAGGGCTTCGGCCGGCACCGCAGCCAGGCGCGCGCCTTCCGCGAGCTCTCCGAGCGCCTGCGGGGCACCGAGCTCGTCAAGGCCCGGCTGCTCGCCATGATCTGGGCGGTCATCACGGTCGTACCGGAACTGGCCATCGGCGCGTCGCTCGTCCTCGGCACGGTGCAGGTCGCGGACGGCGACCTGTCGGCGGGCACGCTCGTGGCGTTCCTGTCGACGGCGCTCGCGCTGCGCTGGCCGGTGGAGTCGATCGGCTTCCTGCTCGCGATGAGCCAGGAGGCGGCGACGGCCACGGAGCGGTACTTCGAGGTGATGGACGCCGAGGAGGAGCCGGACACGGCCTTCCCCGGGGCCCCGCGGGCCGACGGCCCGGACGGGGTCCGCTTCGAGAACGTCACCTTCCGCTACCCGGACGCCCCCGAGGGCGCTCCGCCGGTCCTGGACGGCGTGGACCTGCACATCCGCCCCGGCGAGACGCTGGCCCTGGTCGGCGGCACGGGCTCCGGGAAGACGACCCTCACCGCCCTCGTCCCGCGCCTGCACGAGACGACGGACGGCCGGATCCTCCTCGACGGCGAGGACATCGCGCTGATGGAGCGCCGCCGCCTCCGCTCCCTGGTGTCGGTGGCCTTCGAGGAGCCCACCCTGTTCTCCGCGTCCGTCGGCGAGAACGTCCTGATGGGAGCCGACGGCACGGCGGGCGAACCGGAGCTGCGGCGCGCCCTCGCCGTGGCCCAGGCGGACGACTTCGTGGACCGGCTGCCCGAGGCCGCCGCGACCCAGGTCGGCGAGCAGGGCCTGAGCCTGTCGGGCGGCCAGCGGCAGCGCCTCGCCCTGGCCCGCGCGGTGGTCGGCCGCCCCCGCTTCCTCGTCCTGGACGACCCCCTCTCCGCCCTCGACGTGCACACGGAGGCGCGGGTGGAGGCGGCCCTGCGGGAGGTGCTGCGGGGGACGACGGCCCTGGTGGTGGCGCACCGCCCGTCGACGGTGATGCTGGCCGACCGGGTCGCGCTGCTGTCCGGGGGCCGGATCGCGGCCGTGGGCACCCACCAGGAACTGCTGCGGAGCAGCGAGGAGTACGCCTGGCTGATGTCGGGCGAGAAGGAACGGCGATGACGGACACCACGCTCACGAAGCCGCCCACCACCGCGCCGGACGAGCCGGACCCCTTCGACCGCGACGACCTGCCCGCTCCCCCGGGGGCGACGGGCGCCCTGCTCCGCTCCCTCCTGTCCGCGCACCGCGCACGGGTCGCGGTCGCCGCGCTCGTCCTCCTGGTCAAGGAGGCGGCGGTCCAGGCGGGCCCGCTGCTCGTCGCGTACGCCATCGACCGCGCCGTCCCGGCCTTCCGCGCGGGCGACCACGGCCCGGTGGTCGTGGTGGCCCTCGGCTACCTCCTCTGCTCGGTCCTCTCGGGCCTCCTCCAGTACGTCTTCGTCCGGGGAGCGGCCCGCGTCAACCAGGACGTCCTCCTGGACCTGCGCGGCCGGATCTTCCGCCACGCACAGCTGCTCAGCGTCGACTTCCACGAGCGCTACACCTCGGGCCGGCTGATCTCCCGCTCCACCACGGACGTGGAGTCACTGCGCGAACTGCTCTCGGAGGGCCTCCAGGAACTGATCGGCGTGGTCCTCTCCTTCGTCTCGATCACCCTGGTCCTCCTCTGGCTGGACCTGGGCATCGGCGCGGTAGCGACGGCGTCCTTCGTCCCGCTCTACCTCCTGGTGCAGCTCTACCGCCGCCGCGCGGGCCGGGTGTACGGCGAGCGTTCCACGGCGATCGCGGGCGTGATCGTGAAGTTCGCGGAGACGATGAACGGCATCAGGCCCGTCCGCGCGTTCCGCCGCGAAGAAACCAACGACACGGAATTCACAGCCCTCAACCACCGCCACGAACGAAGCAACGGCGACGCCCTCCTCGAAATGGCCCGCTACGTCGTCGGCTCGCGCCTCGTCGCGAACACGGCGGTGGCCGGAATGTGCCTCTGGGGCGCGTACCGGGTGGCGGAGGGCTCCCTGGAACTGGGCGTCCTGGCGGCAGCCGTCCTCTACATGCGGCGCCTGTACGACCCGATCGACCGCCTGGGCATGTTCCTCAACTCGTACGAGTCGGCGGCGGCGTCCCTCGCCAAGATCGCGGGCCTCCTGGCCCAGGAACCGGGCGTCCCGGAGACGACGACGCCCCGCGAACTCCCGCACCGCGAGGGTGCTCCGGGCCGGGAGGTGGTCTTCGACGACGTGAGGTTCGCGTACCGCACGGGGGGCGAAGTCCTCCCGACCTTCGACCTGAAGATCCCGGCCGGCCAGACGGTGGCGGTGGTAGGAGCGACGGGCGCGGGCAAGTCGACCCTGGCCAAACTCCTGGCCCGCTTCTACGACCCGACGGAGGGCAGGGTCCTCCTCGACGGCGTCGACCTCAGGCAGTTGACGACCCCCGAGCTACGGCGGGGAATCGTCATGGTCACCCAGGAGGCGTTCCTCTTCTCGGGCACGGTGGCGGAGAACATCGCGATCGGCCGCCCGGACGCGACGCGCGCGGAGATCGAGGAGGCGGCGAAGGCCATCGGCGCCCACGACTTCATCGAGGGACTGCCCGACGGCTACGACACGGACGTACGGAAGCGCGGCGGCAGGATCTCGGCGGGCCAGCGCCAACTGGTGGCCTTCGCCCGGGCGCTCCTGGCGGACCCGGCGGTCCTGATCCTGGACGAGGCGACGAGCTCCCTGGACGTACCGGGCGAAAGGGCGGTCCAGCAGGCCATGGACACGGTCCTGAAGGGCCGTACGGCGGTGGTCATCGCCCACCGCCTGTCGACGGTCGAGGTGGCGGACCGGGTCCTGGTGATGGAGTCGGGCCGGATCGTCGAGGACGGCCCGCCGTCGGCCCTGGTGACGGGAGACGGCCACTACGCGGGCCTGCACCAGGCGTGGCGGGACAGCCTGGTGGGCTGAGGGAAAGTCCCACGGTCGCGAGCTCATCCTCATACGCGAGTGGGGGCCGTGGAGGGGGCCGTGTTCGGGACGTAGAGCGTGATGTGGGGCGCGCGAGAACCGGTCACTCCGCCGGGACCCGCAGGTGCCGTGAATCATGCAGTCCCGAACGCGGCCCCCGGAACGGCCCCCACGCCCCCGAAAAACCGGAGTGCGCCCCACCGCCCAACCCCTACGGGCAAAAACACGCCTCCGCCCGAACACCACCCATCACCCACCCCACAGCCCACGAAACGTCCGCTTAACGAACGCGCCCGTACCAGCAGCGGACGATTTCTGGCCAACTTCCAGCCGCACTCCTGACAGGTCCCCGTCATCCCTGTCACTCTCTCCCCGGCTGTACGAACGAAAGTTCACCGCATCACCCGAACGCGCTCAGCCGAACGTGCTCAACCGCTCTCCTTGCTCTGCCCGACGGACTCACCCAAGCCCGCCGGTACCCCCCTCGCAAAAGGAGTCCGCGTGAGATCCACGCCCAGCCGTCGCGCCACCGCGACCGGTGCCCTGATAGCCGCCGCCGCCATGCTCGCCGTGAGCGTCCAGACGGGCGCCGCCACCGCGGCGGACACCCCGTTCAGCGCTGCCCCCAAGGCCCAGCAGGGCACCTCGGCGAACCCCGGCAAGCTCCCGGCCGACCTCACCCCGGCCCAGCGCACCGCGCTGATCAAGGCGGCCGACGCCGACAAGGCCGCCACGGCCAAGTCCCTCGGCCTCGGCGCCCAGGAGAAGCTGGTCGTCCGCGACGTCGTCCAGGACCGCGACGGCACGACCCACACCCGCTACGAGCGGACCTACGCGGGCCTGCCCGTGCTCGGCGGCGACCTGGTCGTCGAGGAGTCGAAGGCCGGCGCCCGGCAGAGCGTCACCAAGGCGGTCCGCACGGAGCTGAAGAACGTCGACACGACCGCCAAGGTCGCCCCGGCCGCCGCCGAGAAGCAGGCCGTCGGCCTCGCCCAGGCGGACGGCTCCGAGAAGACCGCCGCCAGCCGCGCCCCGCGCAAGGTCGTCTGGCTCGCCGAGGGCTCCCCGGTCCTCGCGTACGAGACCGTCGTCGGCGGCCTCCAGCACGACGGCACCCCGAACGAGCTGCACGTCGTCACGGACGCCAAGACGGGCGCGAAGCTCTACGAGTGGCAGGCCGTCGAGACCGGCACCGGCAACACGCAGTACAGCGGCCAGGTGACGCTCGGCACCGCGCCCTCGTACACGCTGACGGACACGGGCCGCGGCAACCACAAGACGTACAACCTCAACGGCGGCAGCTCCGGCACGGGAACGCTGTTCACCAACTCCACCGACGTGTGGGGCAACGGCAACCCGTCCAACAAGGAGACCGCGGGCGCCGACGCGCACTACGGCGCCGCGCTCACCTGGGACTACTACAAGAACGTGCACGGCCGCACCGGCATCCGCGGTGACGGCGTCGGCGCGTACTCCCGGGTCCACTACGGCAACGCGTACGTCAACGCCTTCTGGCAGGACTCCTGCTTCTGCATGACGTACGGCGACGGCGCGGGCAACGCCAAGCCGCTGACCTCGATCGACGTGGCCGCGCACGAGATGACGCACGGCCTGACCTCGGTCACCGCCAAGCTGGTCTACAGCGGCGAGTCCGGCGGCCTCAACGAGGCCACCTCGGACATCTTCGCGGCGGCCGTCGAGTTCTACGCCAACAACGCCCAGGACCAGGGCGACTACCTGGTCGGCGAGAAGATCGACATCCGCGGCAACGGCACCCCGCTGCGCTACATGGACAAGCCGAGCAAGGACGGCTCGTCCAAGGACGCCTGGTACTCGGGCATCGGCTCGATCGACGTCCACTACTCCTCGGGCCCGGCGAACCACTGGTTCTACCTGCTCTCCGAGGGCAGCGGCACCAAGACGATCAACGGCGTGAACTACGACTCGCCGACCTCGGACGGCCTGCCCGTCACGGGCATCGGCCGGGACAAGGCCGCGCTGATCTGGTTCAAGGCGCTCACCACCAAGTTCGGCTCGAACACCAACTACGCGGCCGCCCGCACGGGCACGGTCGACGTGGCGAAGGCGCTCTACGGCGCCACCAGCCCCGAGGTGACGGCCGTCGAGAACGCCTGGGCCGCCATCAACGTCGGCGCCCGTCCCGGCGGCGGCAACCCCGGTGGCAAGGTCTTCGAGAACACCGCCGACGTCGCCGTCCCGGACAACGGCGCCGCGGTCACCTCGACGGTCGACGTCACCGGCGTCACCGGCAACGCGCCCAGCAACCTCTCCGTCGGCGTGGACATCGTCCACACCTACAAGGGCGACCTGATCGTCGACCTCGTCGCCCCCGACGGCTCGGTCTACAACCTGCACAACCGCACCGGCGGCAGCGCCGACAACATCGTCCAGACCTACACCGTCAACGCCTCCTCGGAGGTCGCCAACGGCGCCTGGAAGCTCCGCGTCCAGGACAAGGCCTCGGCCGACACCGGCTACATCAACGCCTTCAAGCTGACCTTCCCGTAACCGTCACGGGTAGGGCCGGAACGAAGTGACGGACGCCCCGGGGGCAACGCCCCCGGGGCGTCCGCGCGTCCTCCGTAGGGTGGAACACGTGATCAGGGTGCTGCTGGCCGACGACGAGACGATGATCAGGGCCGGGGTGCGGGCCATCCTCACCACCGACCCCGGGATCGAGGTGGTGGCGGAGGCGGGCGACGGGCACGAGGCCGTCGCGCTCGCCCGCGAGCACCGGCCGGACGTCGTGCTGCTCGACGTCCGGATGCCCCGGCTCGACGGGCTCGCCGCCGCCGAGGAGCTGCGCAGGACCGTGCCGGGCGCGGCCGTCGTCATGCTGACGACCTTCTCCGAGGACGCCTTCATCGCGCGGGCGCTCGGCTCGGGCGTCGGCGGCTTCCTGCTGAAGTCGGGGGATCCGCGCGAACTCATCGCCGGGGTGAAGGCGGTGGCGGCCGGCGGCGCCGCGCTCTCCCCCTCGGTCGCCCGCCGGGTCATCGACACCCTGGGCGGCGAACGGTTCACGCGCGCCGCCGGGGCGCGGGCCCGCCTGGAGCCGCTGACCGGCCGGGAGCGGGAGGTCGTCGCGCTCCTCGGCGCCGGGCTCTCGAACCAGGAGATCGCGGACCGCATGTACGTGGTCGAGGGCACGGTCAAGGCGCACGTGAGCGCGGTCCTGGCCCGCCTGGGCCTGCGCAACCGGGTCCAGCTCGCGGTCCTGGCGTACGAGGCGGGTCTGGTCCCGGATGCGTGAGCGTCTCTTCGACGCGGCGCTCTGGCTCCTGCTCTGCGTCCCGGTCCTGCTGAAGTCGGACCCGAACGACGGCGGCTCCTGGCCCCTGGTCGCCCTGGGCGTGACGGTCCTCGGCGGCTGCGTCGCGGTGAGCCGGCGGTGGCCGCTGGTGCCGCTCGCGGTCACGGTCGCGACGAGCCTGACCGTCACCCTGGAGCTGTTCACCCCTTCGTACGGCCTGGCCCTGGTGGCCTTCGGGTACCTGGCGGGACGGCGGCGGGCACGGACGCGCAGGGCGCTGTGGCTGTTCGCCGCGATCGCGGCGGCGGGGCTGCTCCTGACCACGGTCACGGGCACGCCCCTCGGCCAGTGGTTCACGCTGCTGCTCGCGCTGGCGCTGGCGGTCGTGGCGCCCTGGCTGATCGGCCGGTACGCGCGCCAGTACGACCGGCTGGTGCGCAGCGGCTGGGAGCTGGCGGACCGGATGGAGCGGGAGCGGGCGGCGGTCGCCGACCGGGAGCGGCTGCGGGAACGCTCCCGGATCGCGGGCGACATGCACGACTCCCTCGGCCACGACCTGGCCCTGATCGCGATCCGCGCGGGCGCCCTGGAGGTGGATCCGGGGCTCGGCCCGGACCAGCGGCGGGCGGCGGGCGAGCTGCGGCGCGCGGCGGCGGACGCGACGACCCGGTTGCGGGACGTCATCGGCGTCCTGCGCGAGGACGGCGCGGGGGCGCCGACGACCCCGCCGGGCGAGACGGTCGAGGAACTGGTGGCCCGCGCCCGCGCGTCGGGCCTGCCCGTCACGCTCACCACGCCACCGTTGCCGGCCCTGCCGGGAATGACGGGCCCCGCCCTGCACCGGGTCGTCCAGGAGGGCCTGACCAACGCGGCCAAGCACGCACCCGGCGCGGCGGTCTCGGTCACGGTGGCACCGGAGACGACGGGCGCGACGGGCGTACGGGTCGAAGTGATCAGCGGCCCCGGCGGCTCGGCGAGCACCCTCCTCCCCTCCGGCGGCCCCGGCGGCTCGGCGAGCACCCCCCTCCCCTCCGGCGGCACCGGCCTCGTCGCCCTGGACGAGCGGGTGCGGCTCGCGGGCGGCTCGCTGACGCACCGGGCGACGGCGGACGGCGGTTTCGCCCTGACGGCCGTCCTGCCCCGCAACCCCCCGCCACCCCGGCCCGCCGCACCCACCTCCGCGCGGGAGCTGGACCGGGCCCGCCGGAAGGTGCGCCGGGGCCTCACGCAGGCGATCTGGATCCCCCTGGCACTCCTCACCGCACTCGGCCTGCTGATGGGCGGGGTCGCGCTGTGGACCCAGCACCGGTCGCACCTGGAACCGGAGGAGTACGCCCGGCTGCGGATCGGCCAGTCGTACGCGGAGGCCGCCGAGGAACTACCCGCCCGCCCCCTGGACGGCCCGCCCCACGGCGCCCCCGCCGAACCGCCCGGGACGGACGAGTGCCGCTACTACCGGACGACCCTGCTCGCCGCCCTCCCGGTGTACCGGCTGTGCTTCACGGCGGGGCGCCTCGCCGACAAGGCCGAGGTGTCCCGGGGCGAGGACCCCGGTCCGCAGTGACGTGGCCCTCCGCTCGGCCCGCGTGACGTTTTCGGCCCAACCGCCAATCTTCGCAGTCCGGTTGGGAAGGATCACTGTCGTCGATCGTCTCCGCACACCGTCAGGAGCCGCCCCGTCGTGGTCACGCCTCCGGCCCTGCCGCCCGCCCCGTCCTGGCCGTACTGCGGCCACGGCGCGGACCCGGTCACGGATCCCGTCGGCTGCCGGGGCGTCCAGGTGCCCGGCCACGCCGTGTGTCTCGCCCATCTCACCGATGCCGACCGTGACGCGCACCTGGCCGGCCTGGCACCCGGCTCCGACATCGACCACCGGGGAACGCCTCTGACGGAAGACCTCCTGAGGAGACTGCTGCGAGCCCTCGTGGTCGGCACCACCGGACGGGCCGAAAGAGGTGATGCCCGGTTCGACGAGGCGGTCTTCCACGGCGAGGCCGGTTTCTCCGGGGCGCGGTTCACCGGCGAGGCCAGATTCTCCGGGGCGCGGTTCACCGGCAGCGCCGGTTTCCACCTGGCGGAGTTCTCCGGCGCCTGGTTCGACGACGTACAGTTTTCCGGTGCCGCGCATTTCGGCTCGGCGATCTTCTCCGGCCACGCCCATTTCGTCGCCGCGCAGTTTTCCGGCGCGGCCTGGTTCGAAGGGGCGAAGCTCTCCCGGGACGCCTGGTTCGTCGGGGCGCGGTTCCCGGCGGCGTCCACGTGGGGGCCGGTCACCTGCGCTACGCCACGGCGTACCTCGACCATGCGGTGCTGACGGCCCCCGTCGCCGTCGTCGCCCATCCCGCCCCTTTCCTCTCCTCGCACGGCCGGGACCTGGACGAGAGTCTCCTGTCCGGTTCCGCGTCGACACTGGTGGCCTCGGTGCAGGGCGTGGACGCCGCGCTCCTGGTCCTCACCGACACGGATCTGTCCGAGTGCCTGTTCTCCGGGACCTTCCACCTCGACCAGCTCCGCCTGGAAGGCAACACGGTCTTCGCCTCGCCGCCCACCGGGTGGCACTTCAAGGGCGTACGGCCGATCCGCTGGACGCGGCGGCGCACCCTGGCGGAAGAACACCACTGGCGCGCCCAGAGCGCCGGCCAGGCCCCGGAGCCCTCACGCCAGATCCAGTATTTCCGTGACGGCATGGCCGTTCCCGTCCCGCGGGCGGACCGCCCGCCCTCGCCCCGGCGCCGGCGGGTCGGACCGCACCATCCGGATCCCGCCCGTACGCCCGACCCCGAAAAGGGCGACCCCCGGAACCCCACCGGCGAAAGGTTCACCGGCAGGCGTTTCGAGAAGGCCCTGAACATCACGCTCAAATCCGTGGTCTTCCGCTCCAACGGAGAAGACCTGACCACGGCCGGCACCTACATCGAGATGGCCTCGCGCCTCTTCGAGCCCGCCCTTCTCGCCCTGGCCGTCCTCGCCGTCCGCGGGCGCATCAAACGCTAGCCGTCGGCGTGAAGAGGGTTCGGGGCGCCGGATCCCACCCGGCGCCCCGAACCGCACCCGACGGACCGCTACCGCAGCAGCACCCCCGCTCCCTCCCCCGTCGTCTCCTCCGGCAGGGCCGCCAGGCCCAGTTCGGAGGGGTGGGCGAGGAGGGGGTGGGTGGGCAGGACCCGGACGGTGCAGCCGAAGGAGCCGGTGCGGTCGAGTTCCAGGGTGCCCTCGTACGGGAGGCGGCCCTCCAGGTCGGGGCCGCCCGCCGGCTTGAGGGCGACGGTGCGGGGGGCGGTGAGGGTGTCGTCGGCGTCGACCCGGCCGGTGACGGCCTGGACCTCGACGTCGTCGGGGCCGAGCGCGCCGAGGGCGACCCGGACGCGGACGACCGGGGTGGCGCCCAGCTCCGCGTCGGCCACGTCGTCCGCGAGGCCGTCGCCGACCTCGACGCGGTCGACGGTCACCCGGGGCCAGGCCTCCCGGACCCGGGCCTTCCAGGCGGCGAGTTCGCGGGCCCGGTCCGGGGTGAGCGCCCGGCGGGCGGAGGCGGCGGGGGCGTAGAGCCGCTCGACGTACTCGCGGACCATGCGGTCGGCGAGGACCTTGGGGCCGAGGTCGGTGAGGGTGCGCCGGACCATCGCCGTCCAGCCGGCCGGGACGCCGTCGGCGCCCCGGTCGTAGAAGCGGGGGGCGACGCGGCGCTCGATCAGCTCGTAGAGGGCGGCGGCCTCCAGGTCGTCGCGGCGCTCCTCGTCGGCGGCGGCCGCGCCGTCGGCGGTGGGGATGGCCCAGCCGAAGTCGGGCTCGAACCACTCGTCCCACCAGCCGTCGAGGACGGAGAGGTTGAGGCAGCCGTTGAGGGCGGCCTTCATGCCGCTGGTGCCGCAGGCCTCCAAGGGGCGCAGGGGGTTGTTGAGCCAGACGTCGCAGCCGGGGTAGAGGCCGCGGGCCATCTCCATGCCGTAGTCGGGCAGGAAGACGATCCGGTGCCGGACACGGGGGTCGTCGGCGAAGCGGACGAGTTCCTGCACGAGCCGCTTGCCGCCGTCGTCGGCGGGGTGGGCCTTGCCGGCGACGACGAGCTGCACGGGCCGCTCGGGGTGGAGCAGCAGCGACCGCAACCGGTCCTTGTCGCGCAGCATCAGGGTGAGCCGCTTGTACGAGGGGACGCGGCGGGCGAAGCCGATGGTGAGGACGTCGGGGTCGAGGACGGAGTCGGTCCAGCCGAGTTCGGCGGCGGCCGCGCCGCGCTGCCGCCAGGAGGCCCGCAGCCGGTCCCGCACGTCGGCGACGAGCCGTTCGCGCAGGGTGCGGCGCAGGTCCCACAGCTCCCGGTCGCTCGCGTCGGGGCCGAGCGGGCCGACCTCGGGGGCGACCCAGGTGGGGGCGTGGACGCCGTTGGTGATGGAGGTGATGGGCACTTCTTCGGGGTCGAATCCCGGCCATAGTCCGGCGAACATGGCGCGGCTTACGGCGCCGTGGAGGGTGGAGACGCCGTTGGCGCGCTGGGCGAGGCGCAGGCCCATGGCGGCCATGTTGAAGACGCCGGGTTCGCCGCCGAGGGGGAGCTCGTCGCCGAGGGCGAGCACGCGGCCGGTGTCGACGCCTGGCAGGGCGCCGTCCTCGCCGAGGTGGCGGGCGACCAGGGTGCGGTCGAAGCGGTCGATGCCGGCCGGGACGGGGGTGTGGGTGGTGAAGACGGTCCCGGCCCGGACGGCCTCCAGGGCGCCGTCGAAGTCGAGCCCGTCGCGCTGGAGTTCACGGATGCGTTCGAGGCCGAGGAAGCCGGCGTGGCCCTCGTTGGTGTGGAAGACCTCGGGGACGGGGTGGCCGGTGAGCCGGGTGTACGTGCGGACGGCGCGGACGCCGCCGATGCCAAGCAGCATCTCCTGGAGGAGCCGGTGCTCGCTGCCGCCGCCGTAGAGGCGGTCGGTGACGCCGCGTTCGCCGGGGGCGTTCTCCTCGACGTCGGAGTCGAGCATGAGCAGCGGGACGCGGCCGACCTGGGCGGTCCACAGGTGGGCGTGCAGGCTGCGGCCGCCGGGGAGGGCGAGGGTGACGCGGGCGGGGGCGCCGTCGGGCTCGCGGAGCAGGGTGACGGGCAGCTCGCCGGGGTCGAGGACGGGGTACTGCTCCTGCTGCCAGCCGTCCCTGCCGAGGGACTGGCGGAAGTAGCCGTGCCGGTAGAGCAGTCCGACGCCGATCAGGGGGACGCCGAGGTCGCTGGCGGCCTTGAGGTGGTCGCCGGCGAGGATGCCGAGGCCGCCGGAGTACTGGGGCAGGGCGGCGGCGACGCCGAACTCGGGCGAGAAGTAGGCGACGGCGGCCGGGAGGTCGCCGGACTGCTCCTGGTACCAGCGGGGGGCGTGCAGATAGGCGTCGAGGTCCTCGGCGGCGGCGCGGAGCCGGGCCAGGAAGTCCTGGTCGGCGGCGAGCGCGGCGAGGCGGGGGGCTTCGAGGGCGCCGAGGACCCGGACGGGGTCGGCGCCTGCCCGGGAGCCCGGCCGGGACGGGTCGGCGGCGAGGGAGTCGAAGAGGGCCCGGGTGGGCTCGTGCCAGGACCAGCGCAGGTTGCGCGCCAGGTCGGCGAGGGGTCGAAGGGTGTCGGGGAGGACGGGACGCACGGTGAATCGACGGATTGCCTTCACGTGTTCCACCTTCGCAGGCGAGTACGGACCGGAGTGGACGCACCACGCTGTGTGTCCGGCGTGCCGCTCCGATGGTAGCCCCGACCGGATCGGAGCAACGGGAACCGACGGGTACGGACACCCTTGTGACGGGCCGTGCGGGAGCAACCTCCCGGTGCCACAGGGGCGATGACGGCTTCGTGTCCGACTTCAGTCCTGGCCCGATTTGCTACGACCCGGTAGTTAACAAAGCGCCGGATTGCCCGAGGGTGCACCATGGGAAGGCTCCTCCGGTAACGCCCGGCACGCGCCCCTTCCTGACCCCCTTTCACCCCCTCGGTTCGGCCGTCCGGGTGAACGCGGACGGGAGAGGGCACGCCCCCGACCCGCCGGCCGTCGGCGGAGCTAGAAAGAGCGCACCACCACCCGCACCCCCGTAACCCGTCAGGTGATGCTGTGAATCCGCTCATGGGACGCATTCCCGTACTGGACGTCCGCCCACTGGTCGACTGCGGCCGGCGCCCCGCGAAGGCGGTGGCCGGAGAGACCTTCGAGGTGACGGCGACCGTCTTCCGCGAGGGACACGACGCGGTCGCCGCCAATGTCGTGCTGCGCGGCCCGTCGGGCCGTCCCGGCCCCTGGATCCCGATGCGCGAACTGGCCCCGGGCACCGACCGTTGGGGTGCCGAGGTCACTCCGGACGCCGAGGGCTCGTGGACGTACGCCGTGGAGGCCTGGAGCGACCCGGTCGCCACCTGGCGGCACGCGGCGAAGATCAAGATCCCGGCCGGGATCGACTCCGAACTGGTCCTCGCCGAGGGGGCCGAGCTGTACGAGCGGGCCGCGAAGGGCGTCCCGAAGAAGGGCGGCGGCCGGGAGGCGGTGCTCGCGGCGGCGGACACCCTGCGCGACCCGTCGCGCCCCGCCGCCGTGCGGCTCGCGGCGGCCCTCGCCCCCCGGGTGGTGGAGGTCCTGGACCGCCACCCGCTGCGCGAACTGCTCACCTCCTCGCCGAAGTTCCCGCTCCGGGTGGAGCGCGAGCGGGCCCTGTACGGCTCGTGGTACGAGTTCTTCCCCCGTTCGGAGGGGGCGCGGACGGTCGACGGGCGCACGGTCCCGGGGAACTTCCGGACGGCCGCCGAGCGGCTGCCGGCGGTGGCGGCGATGGGCTTCGACGTGCTGTACCTGCCGCCGGTGCACCCGATCGGCGAGACGCACCGCAAGGGCCCGAACAACTCCCTGTCGGCGTCGCCGAGCGACGTGGGCGTGCCGTGGGCGATCGGTTCGCCGGAGGGCGGGCACGACGCGCTCCACCCGGACCTGGGCACCTTCGAGGACTTCGACGCCTTCGTGGCGCGGGCCCGGGAGCTGCGTCTGGAGATCGCGCTCGACTTCGCGCTCCAGTGCTCGCCGGACCACCCGTGGGTGGAGAAGCACCCGGACTGGTTCCACCACCGCCCCGACGGCTCGATCGCGTACGCGGAGAACCCGCCGAAGAAGTACCAGGACATCTATCCCATCGCGTTCGACAAGGACATGGACGGGATCGTCGAGGAGACCGTGCGGGTGCTGCGGCACTGGATGGACCACGGGATCCGGATCTTCCGCGTCGACAACCCGCACACCAAGCCGGTGGTGTTCTGGGAGCGGGTGATCGGGGAGGTCAACAAGGCAGATCCGGACGTGATCTTCCTGGCGGAGGCGTTCACGCGGCCCGCGATGATGCGGACCCTGGGCGCGATCGGCTTCCAGCAGTCGTACACGTACTTCACCTGGCGCAACACCAAGGAGGAGCTGACGGAGTACCTCACGGAGCTGTCCCGCGAGACGGCCGCGCAGATGCGGCCGAACTTCTGGGTGAACACCCCCGACATCCTGCCCGGCCACCTCCAGAAGGGCGGCCGGCCCGCGTTCGAGGCGCGGGCGGTGCTCGCGGCGACGCTCTCGCCGTCCTGGGGCATGTACGCCGGGTACGAGCTGTGCGAGAGCACCCCGCTGCGGGAGGGCGGCGAGGAGTACCTCGACTCGGAGAAGTACGAACTGCGGCCCCGTGACTGGGAGTCGGCGGAACGCGCGGGGCGGACGATCACCCCGCTGATCACGAACCTGAACCGGATCAGGCGCCGCCACCCGGCGCTGCGCCGGCTGCGGAACCTGACCTTCCACGACGTGGACAACCCGCAGGTGATCGCGTACAGCAAGCGCTCCGGTTCGAACACCGTTCTGGTGGTCGTCAACCTCGACCCGCACCACACCCAGGAGGCGACGGTCTCGTTGAACATGCCGGAACTCGGCCTCGACTGGCACGAGACCGCGCCGGTGCGCGACGAGCTCACCGGCGAGACCTATCACTGGGGCAGGTCCAACTACGTGCGCCTGGAACCGGGCGTCACGCCCGCGCACGTGCTGGCCCTGCGACCGTCCCCGCAGACCGGAGGGTCACCCACCTCATGACTGTCAACGAGCCCGTCCCCGACAAGTTCGAGGACACCCCCGCCAAGGACCGCGATCCCGACTGGTTCAAGCGGGCCGTCTTCTACGAGGTCCTCGTCCGCTCCTTCCAGGACAGCAACGGCGACGGCGTCGGCGACCTGAAGGGCATCACGTCCAAGCTGGACTACCTCCAGTGGCTGGGCGTGGACTGCCTCTGGCTGCCGCCGTTCTTCAAGTCCCCGCTGCGGGACGGCGGCTACGACGTGGCCGACTACACCTCGGTGCTCCCGGAGTTCGGCGACCTGGCCGACTTCGTGGAGTTCGTGGACGCGGCCCATCAGCGCGGCATGCGCGTGATCATCGACTTCGTCATGAACCACACCAGCGACCAGCACATGTGGTTCCAGGAGTCGCGGCGCGATCCGGACGGGCCGTACGGCGACTACTACGTCTGGGCCGACGACGACAAGCAGTACCCGGACGCCCGGATCATCTTCGTCGACACGGAGACCTCCAACTGGACCTTCGACCCGGTGCGCAAGCAGTACTACTGGCACCGGTTCTTCTCGCACCAGCCGGACCTCAACTACGAGAACCCGGCGGTGCAGAAGGAGATCCTGTCCGCGCTGAAGTTCTGGCTGGACCTGGGGATCGACGGCTTCCGGCTCGACGCGGTGCCGTACCTCTACCAGGAGGAGGGCACCAACTGCGAGAACCTCCCGGCCACCCACGCCTTCCTGAAGCGGGTCCGCAAGGAGATCGACGAGCACTACCCGGACACGGTGCTGCTCGCCGAGGCGAACCAGTGGCCGGAGGACGTCGTCGACTACTTCGGCGACTTCCGGTCGGGCGGCGACGAGTGCCACATGGCCTTCCACTTCCCGGTCATGCCGCGGATCTTCATGGCCGTGCGGCGCGAGTCCCGCTACCCGGTCTCCGAGATCCTGGCGAAGACCCCGGCGATCCCCTCCGGCTGCCAGTGGGGCATCTTCCTGCGCAACCACGACGAGCTGACGCTCGAGATGGTCACGGACGAAGAGCGCGACTACATGTACGCGGAGTACGCCAAGGACCCGCGGATGCGGGCCAACATCGGCATCCGGCGCCGGCTCGCCCCGCTCCTGGACAACGACCGCAACCAGATGGAGCTGTTCACCGCGCTGCTCTTCTCGCTGCCCGGTTCACCGGTGCTGTACTACGGCGACGAGATCGGCATGGGCGACAACATCTGGCTGGGCGACCGGGACGGGGTGCGCACCCCGATGCAGTGGACGCCCGACCGGAACGCCGGGTTCTCCTCCTGCGACCCGGGGAGGCTCTACCTTCCGGCCATCATGGACCCGGTCCACGGCTACCAGGTGACCAACGTCGAGGCCGGCATGGCCTCGCCGTCGTCGCTGCTGCACTGGACGAAGCGGATGATCGAGATCCGCAAGCAGAACCGGGCCTTCGGCACGGGGACGTACACGGAACTGCCGTCGTCCAACCCGGCGGTGCTCGCGTTCCTCCGTGAGTCCGCCCCCGAAGAGGGACAGGACGCCGACCTGGTGCTCTGCGTGAACAACTTCTCGCGGTTCGCGCAGCCGACCGAGCTCGACCTGCGCAGCTTCGCCGGGCTGCACCCGACGGAACTGGTCGGTGGCGTGAAGTTCCCTGCCATCGGGCAACTCCCGTACCTCCTGACCCTCGCGGGCCACGGGTTCTACTGGTTCCGCCTCAAGAAGGCCTGAGACCGCGACGGTTCGGCCACGTCCGCGGCGGGGCGGTTTCGCCCGTCCCGCCGGGGGCACTGTGAACGACAGCACGATTCAGGTCCATACGGGCCTTCTTCCCGGGCCCGTACGGATCTTCCCTTTCCGACACGTCCCGCACATCCGGACAGTCCAAGCCGCCATCCGGGACACTCTGCGCATTTGAACGTATACGAAACCCATCTGCGCGCCCCGGGGAAAGGACGCGATGCCATGCCGGAGACCGCATCCGACACCCGGGCCCCGGACGCCCTCCTTCCGTCCCTCGCCCCCCTGCTCCACGAATGGCTGCCACGGCAGCGCTGGTTCGCGGGCAAGGGCCGCCGGGTCACCGGATTCACACTGGACGCGGCCACCGAGCTGCTGCCGCCGGACGGCCCGGGGCCCGGCCTCCTCCATCTGCTCGTACGGGTCGAACAGCCGGGCCGCCCGGCCGGTTCGCCCTCCGACTGCTACCAACTGCTCCTGGGCGTACGGACCCAGCTCCCGCCCCGCCTCGCCCCCGCCCTGATCGGGCGGATCCGGCAGGGGCCGCTCGCCGGGCGGGCCGTCTACGAAGGGCTGCGCGACCCGCGGCTCGCCGGGCTCCTCTACGAGCGGCTGCGCACCCCGGGCCGGACCGGCCCGCTGCGCTTCCACGCCACCACCGCCCTGCCGGCCGCGCTCGCGCCCCGCGTGCTCGACGCCGAGCAGTCCAACTCCTCGCTGGTCTACGGCGACGCGTACATCCTCAAGATCTTCCGGCGGGTCAGCCCCGGCGCCAACCCCGACCTGGAGCTGCCGCTGGCGCTCAGCCGGGCCGGCTGCGCCCGGGTGCCCGCGCCGGTCGCCTGGTTCGAGTCGGGGGCCGCGACCCTCGGCGTCCTCCAGCCCTATCTGCGGGACTCCCGGGACGGCTGGCGGCTCGCGCTCGACGCGCTGGCCGACGGCCGGGAGTTCACCGGCGAGGCGCGGGCGCTCGGCCGCGCCACGGCCGAGGTGCACCTGGCGCTCGCCGGGGCGCTGCCGACGCGGCGGCTCGGGAAGGCCGAGGCCGAGCTGCTCGCCGACGCGATGGACCGGCGGCTGCACGCGGCGGCGCAGGCCGTGCCCGCGCTGCTGCCGCACGTGCCGGGGCTCCGGGCCGTCTTCGCGGCGGCGGGCGGGGCCGCCGGGGCGGGGGCGCTCCAGCGCATCCACGGCGACCTGCACCTCGGGCAGACCCTGCGGGGCTCCGACGGGGCCTGGGCCGTCATCGACTTCGAGGGCGAGCCCGCGAAGCCGCTGGACGAGCGGCGCAGCCCCCAGCCCACGGTCCGGGACGTCGCCGGGATGCTCCGCTCCTTCGACTACGCGGCCCGCACCCACCGCCCGTGGAACGCCGACTGGGCGGCCCGCTGCCGCGCCGCCTTCTGCACCGGCTACGCGGAGGCGGCGGGCGCCGACCCGCGCTCGGATCCGGCGCTCCTTCGCGCCTACGAGACCGACAAGGCGGTGTACGAGGTCGTCTACGAGGCCCGCCACCGGCCGGACTGGCTGCCGGTCCCGATGGCGGCGATCGAACGGCTGGCGGCGATCCCGTGAGTACCCCGTTCGGAGCAGCGGGCCCGTCCTGCGGGCCCCCTCCCACCCGCGAGAACCCCCACCGGCCCCGTTCGGCCGAGTGTCCCGGCGTCCCCGCGGCCCGTTCCACAGGCGTGTTCCCCATGAATCCCCCCTTCCCCTCTCCCGTCCTCCAGGAGGCATCCCCGTGACCGCCCGATCCGCAGGAAAGACGTCCACAGCCAAGAAGGCGCCCGCGTCGGCCACTGCCAGGAAGGCGTCCGCGGCGGACCTGCCCGCCGTGCGGAAGGAGCCGGCGCCGGAGCGGCCCGCCGTACGGAAGGCGCCACCGCTCGACCCGGGCGACCGGGCGCGGCTGCTCGCCGGGGAGCACCACGACCCGCACGGGGTGCTCGGCGCGCACCCGGTGCGCGGCGGAGTGGTGGTGCGGGTGCTGCGCCCGTTCGCCCGGGAGGTCGCCGTCCTCACCAAGGGCCGCCGGATCGCGCTCCACGACGACGGGGACGGCCTCTTCTCGGGGCTGCTGCCGCTGCTGCGGAAGGTGCCGGCGTACGAGCTGCGGGTCCGGTACGACGGAGGGCCCGAGCTGGAGGTCCAGGACCCGTACCGCTTCCTGCCCTCGCTCGGGGACCTCGACCTGCACCTGATCGGGGAGGGCCGGCACGAGGAGCTGTGGACGGCGCTCGGCTCCCGGACCATGACGCACGAGGGCGTGACCGGCACCCGGTTCGCGGTCTGGGCGCCGAACGCGCGCGGGGTGCGGCTCACCGGTGAGTTCACGTACTGGGGCGCGGGCCTGCCGATGCGCTCGCTCGGCTCGACGGGCGTGTGGGAGCTGTTCGTGCCCGGCCTCGGCGAGGGCACGGTCTACAAGTACGACATCGCCCGGCCCGACGGCTCGCACACGCTGCGGGCGGACCCGATGGCCCGGCGGACCGAGTGCCCGCCGAACACGGCGTCGATCGTCACCGAGTCGCACCACGTGTGGAACGACGGGGAGTGGATGGAGCGGCGGGGCGCCCGCCCGGCGCACGAGTCCCCGCTCTCGGTGTACGAGGTGCACCTGGCGTCCTGGCGGCCGGGGCTGACCTACCGCGAGCTGGCCGAGCAGCTTCCCGCGTACGTGCGCGACCTCGGCTTCACGCACGTGGAGTTCATGCCGGTCGCCGAGCACCCCTTCGGCGGCTCGTGGGGCTACCAGGTGACCGGGTTCTACGCGCCGACGGCCCGGATGGGCACCCCGGACGACTTCAAGCACCTGGTGGACGCGCTGCACCGGGCGGGGATCGGGGTCCTGATGGACTGGGTCCCGGCGCACTTCCCGAAGGACGACTGGGCGCTCGCGGAGTTCGACGGGCGGCCGCTGTACGAGCACGAGGACCCGCGCCGGTCGCACCACCCGGACTGGGGGACCCTGGAGTTCGACTACGGGCGCAAGGAGGTGCGGAACTTCCTCGTCGCCAACGCCGTGTACTGGTGCCAGGAGTTCCACATCGACGGCCTGCGCGTGGACGCGGTCGCCTCGATGCTCTACCTGGACTACTCGCGCGAGCACGGCGAGTGGGTGCCGAACGAGTTCGGGGGCCGGGAGAACCCGGACGCGGTGGCGTTCCTCCAGGAGATGAACGCGACCGTGTACCGGCGCTGCCCGGGGATCGTGACCTTCGCGGAGGAGTCCACGGCCTGGGACGGGGTGACGCGGCCGACGGACCAGGTGGGCCCCGGCGGCTTCGGCGGCCTGGGCTTCGGCATGAAGTGGAACATGGGCTGGATGCACGACTCCCTGGAGTACGTGCAGAAGGAGCCGGTGCACCGGAAGTACCACCACAACGAGATGACGTTCTCGATGGTGTACGCCTACAGCGAGAACTACATCCTGCCGATCTCGCACGACGAGGTGGTGCACGGCAAGCGGTCGCTGGTGTCGAAGATGCCGGGCGACTGGTGGCAGCAGCGGGCCAACCACCGCGCCTACCTGGGCTACATGTGGGCCCACCCCGGCAAGCAGCTCCTCTACATGGGCCAGGAGTTCGCGCAGGGCGGGGAGTGGTCGGCGGACCAGGGGCCGGACTGGTGGCTGCTCGACCCGGCGTACGGGGCGGAGGCCGACCACCGGGGCGTGCGGGACCTGGTCCGCGACCTGAACACGGTGTACACGGCGACGCCGTCGCTGTGGGAGCGGGACACCTCGCCGGAGGGGTTCGAGTGGGTGGTCGGGGACGCGGCCGACGACAACGTCTTCGCGTTCCTGCGGTTCGACGGCTTCGGCTCGCCGCTGCTCGCCGTGTCGAACTTCTCGCCGGTGGTGCGGCAGGACTACCGGCTCGGGGTCCCGGACACCTTCGCGGCCTGGACGGAGGTGCTGAACACGGACGCGGGCCGGTACGGGGGCTCGGACGTGGTCGGCACCGACCCGGTGAAGACCGAGTCGGTGCCGTGGCACGGGCGCTCGTCCAGCGTGCGGATGACGCTGCCGCCGCTGGCGACGGTGTGGCTCAGGCCGGCTTGAAGGGCACGGCGGGTCTGATCACGCGGGTCTGATCACGCGGGCCTGATCACGCCCAGGCGCTGGGTGGCCCGGGTCAGCGCCACGTACAGGTCGTTCACGCCGTGCGGGGCGCCGGCCCGGATGCCGTCCGGGTCGACGACGAGGACCGTGTCGAACTCCAGGCCCTTGGCCTGCCGGGGGTCGAGGAGGACCACCGGCCGGGTGAGGTCGGGGGCCGGGCCGTGGTCGGCGTCCGGGAGGGCGCCGGCCAGGGCGGGGTGCAGCTCCGGCGGGGCGATCACGGCGAGCCGTCCGTCGGGGCGCCGCTCGGCGGCGACCGCGTCGGCGGTCTCCTTCACCGGGTCCTCGACCGTGCGGTCCCAGGGCTCGACGCCGGTGGAGCGGACCGAGCTGGGCGGCTCGAAGCCGGGGTCGGCCTCGCGCCGCACGTCGGCGGCGACGGCCATGATCTCGGCGGGGGTGCGGTAGTTGACGCCGAGCCGGACCAGCTCCCAGCGGTCCTCCACGTACGGGCCGAGGATGTCCCGCCAGGCGCCGACGCCGGCCGGGTCGCCGGTCTGGGCCGGGTCCCCGACCAGGGTCATGGAGCGGGTGGGGCTGCGGCGCATCAGGAGCCGCCAGGCCATCGCGGAGAGCTCCTGGGCCTCGTCGACGATGATGTGCCCGAAGGCCCAGGTGCGGTCGGCGGCGGCCCGTTCGGCGGCGGTGCGGTGGTCGTCCTCCTCGTGGCGCTCGGCGAACCGCTCGGCGTCGATGATGTCGTGGGCGGAGAGGACCTCGGAGGCGTCCTTGTCCTGCTCCTCCTTGTCCTCGAACTCGTAGGTGCGGGAGGCGTAGGAGACGTCGAGGACGCCCTGCGCGTACTGGATGCGCTTCTGCCGCTCGGCCTCCTCGGCGGCGCGGAGGGCCGAGTCGTCCTGGCCGAGCAGTTCGGCGGCCTCGTCGAGCAGGGGCACGTCGGCCGGGGTCCACGCGCCGCCCCCGCGCCGGATCGCGGCGGCGTCGGCGTCGGGCAGGTGGGTGGGGTCGGCGAGGTAGTCGGCGAGGAAGTCCTGCGGGGTGAGGGCGGGCCAGAGGGTGTCGAGGGCGGCGTACACCTCGGGGTTGGCGGCGATGCCCTTGGCGAGCAGGGCGATGTCGTCGGGGCCGAGGAAGTTGGGGCCGCCGTAGGGGTCGGCGCCGATGCGGTCGGCGAGCTGCTCGGCGAGGGCGTCGAGGATCCGGAAGACGAAGTAGGGGCGGGCGAGGTTGTGCGGGAGGGCGGTCTCGCGGGCCTTGTGGCGGGCCTCCAGGGCCATGTCCCAGTCGACGACCAGGTCGCCGTCCTCGTGCGGGACGACCAGCGGCTCGCCGCGCTCGGGGACCCGCTGGCGGTCGCGTACGGCGGCGGCGAGGGCGTCGGCCATGGCGGCGGAGCCCTTGACGGCGGCGGCGCGCGGGGTGTCGGTGCCGGTGGCGCGGACGCCGGGGAAGAGCTCGGCGGGGGTGGCGAGGAGGACGCCGGTCTCGCCGAGGGAGGGCAGCACGTTGCCGATGTAGCCGAGGAAGGCGGGGTTGGGGCCGACGATGAGGACGGCCCGGCGCGCGAGCTGCTCGCGGTGGGCGTAGAGGAGGTACGCGGCGCGGTGCAGGGCGACGGCGGTCTTGCCGGTGCCGGGGCCGCCCTCGACGACGAGGACGCCGCGGTGCGGGGAGCGGATGATGGCGTCCTGCTCGGCCTGGATGGTCTGCACGATGTCGTGCATGCGGCCGGTGCGGGCGGCGTCGAGCGAGGCGAGCAGCACCTCGTCGGCGTCCCGGCTCTCGTGGCCGGTGCGGGTGGCGTCGGCGAGGTCGAGGACCTCGTCGTGGAGGGCGGTGACCGTGCGGCCGGTGGTGCTGATGTGGCGGCGGCGGGAGAGGCCCATCGGCTCGTACCCGGTGGCGAGGTAGAAGGGGCGGGCGACCTCGGCGCGCCAGTCGACGACGAGGGGGGTGCGGTTCGGGTCGTCCTCGCGGATGCCGAGCCGGCCGATGTGGTGGTCGCGGCCGTCGCGGAAGACGAGCCGGCCGAAGCAGAGGCCGCTCTCCCCCGCGTTGAGCGCGGCGAGCAGCCCGGACTGCTCGGCGACCAGCACGTCCCGTTCGAGCCGGCCCTGGTTGCTGCCGGTGCCGGGGGTGCGCAGGGCGCGGTCGACGGCGGCCTCGGCCTGGTCCCTCAGGTCGTCGAGTCGTGTGTAGAGATCGGTGATGAATTGTTGTTCGTTCCGAAATTCCTCGGTTGACAATTCGACTCCCGGCGCGATACAGTGCGTTTAGTGAAATTCTCCGTGTTGCCGCTGTGCGGAGACACGGAATCCACGAATATACGCGATGCGATACCCCGACTGTCAATTCTAGTCGGGGTATTTCTGTATGCCCTGGCGTATGCCCTGACAGCGAGTGAATTCCGGGCCGGGCCCTAGTCGCGCCCGGGTCCGTCGTGGGCGGGTCCGTCGTGGACGGTCAGCGCTCCGGCGAGGTCGAGGTCGGCGACGGTGCCGTGCGCCCCGGCGCGGACGAGCAGCACCGCGCCGAGCGCGGTGCTCCAGAACGTCCTGACCTCCGCGCCGAGCGGTCGGCGGATCCCCCAGCCGCGACCGTCGACGAGCCGGCCCGCGAAGCGCTCGGACTGCCGGAACAGCAGTTGGAGGTGCCGGTCGACCACGGGGGCGAGCTCGGGCTTGGAGATCCCCGCGGCGAGCGCCCGCGCGACCGACGGGAGCGAGGGCATGGCGAGGACGGCGCGGGCGACGTTGCGCCGGAAGGCCGCCGCGTCGGGGGCCTGCCGGCCGATGCGCTCGATCCGCCGGGCGTCGTGCAGCAGGCCGAGGAAGGCCGCGTGCACGAGCAGCGCGTCCTTGGACCCGAAGTGGTAGGTGACCTGATTGGGGAAGACGCCCGCCGCGTTCGCGATCTCCGCGACGCTCGGCTCGGCGCCGGTCCGCTCCCCGCAGAGCCGCGCGGTCGCCTCGATCAGCCGGCGCCTCGTCGCGCGCCCCCGGTCGCGCGACCGGGTCGGCGCCGGGCGGGCCGGGGTCGCCCCGGCTTCGGTTCGCTTCTTCTCCACACCCGAATTGTATGTGATACAACAAGACCTCGTTCGCTTGTATCGCATACAAGAAAGGTGAGGGACATGCACCGGACCGAGGTCGTCGTGACCGGACTCGGCGCGATCACACCGCTCGGCGGGGACGTGGAGTCCACCTGGAACGCCCTGCTCGCCGGCGAGTCCGGCATCCGCGGCGGCGTCCTGCCCGGCCACGAGGACGCCGGCCTTCCCGACGTCGTCGCGGGGACGATGGCGACCGACCCGGCCGATTCCCTGCCGCCGGTGCGGGCCAGGCGGCTCGACCGCTCGCAGCAGGCGGCCCTCGTCGCGGCGGCCGAGGCCTGGGCCGACGCCGGTGCCCCGCGGGTGGACCCGGACCGGCTCGCGTCCGCGATCGGCACGGGCATCGGGGGCGTACAGACCCTGCTGAGGGAGGACGACGTGCTGGAGACGGCCGGAGCACGGCGCGTCTCGCCCCGCACGGTCCCGATGCTCATGCCCAACGCGGCGGCGGCCCTGATCAGCATCGAGTACGGCGCGCGGGCCGGTGTGTACACCCCCGTCTCGGCGTGCTCCTCCGGTGCCGAGGCGATCGCCCTGGGGGCCCGGCTCATCCGCGCGGGCGAGGCGGACGTGGTCATCGCGGGCGGGACCGAGGCCGCGATCACCCCGATCACCGTCGCCGGCTTCGTCCAGGCGCAGGCGCTGTCCCGGTACACCGCCGAACCCGCCTCGGCGTCCCGGCCGTTCGCCGCGGACCGCAGCGGATTCGTCCTCGGCGAGGGCGCGGCCGTCGTGGTGCTCGAAAGCGCCGAGCACGCCGCCGCCCGGGGCGCGCGCGTCCGCGCGGTGCTCGCGGGCGCCGGCATCGCCGCCGACGCCCGCGACATCACCGCGCCCGCCCCCGACGGCTCCGGCCAGATCGCGGCCATGCGCAAGGCGCTCGCGCAGGCCGGCCTGGCTCCCGAGCAGATCGCCCACGTCAACGCCCACGCCACCGGAACCCAGGTCGGCGACGTCGCCGAGGCGCGCGCGATCGGGGAGGTCTTCGGCCGCGCCACCGTGACCGCCCCCAAGGCGGCACTCGGTCATCTCTTCGGCGCGGCCGGCGCGATCGAGGCGCTCGTCGCCGTCCTCAGCGTGGAGCACGGCGTCGTCCCGCCGACCCGCAACCTCGCCACGGCCGGCGTCGGCCCCGACATCGGCCTCGACGTCGTCGCGGAGCGACGGGACGCCCCCCAGGAGGCCGTGCTCAGCAACTCCTTCGGCTTCGGCGGGCAGAACGTCTCGCTCGTCGTCACCGGCGCGCGGCACCCCGGCTCTCGAACGGCCACGACGGCCACGACGGCACCGTGACCCGCACGGACACCCCGACGGCCGGCCCGTGAAGAGCCGTCCCGCGGCGCCGGTGGTGTCCCGTCCCCCTACGCCGGGGTCCCGGGGCCCCCGGTCAGCTCCTTGTGGAAGTGGACGTCCTCGGCGCCGCCCGGGATGCCGAGGGTGCGGCCGGTCTCCACGTAGCCGTGCCGGCGGTAGAAGTCCGGGGCCTGGAAGGTGAAGGAGGAGACGGTGGCCCGGTCGCAGCCGCGGCGGCGGGCCTCCGCCTCGGCGGCGCGCAGGAGCCTGCCGCCCCAGCCGTCGCGGCGGTGCTCCTCGTGGACCCAGAGCATGTCGATGCCGAGCAGTCCGGCCCAGGTCCAGGCGGTGATCCCGCCGACGACCTCGCCGGTCGCCGGGTCGACGGCCTTCACCGAGAACTCGCTCTGGTCCTTGAGGCCGGTCCCGGTGGCCGCGAAGTTGTACGCGTCGAGCCCCCGGTCGAGGAGCTTCGCCAGCTCGGGGTCACGGTCCCCGACGGTCAGGCCGGTCATGTCGTGATCATGGTTCATGCCGCCCGAGTGTGGCACAGGGTCCCGGGGCCCTCTCCCGGCCGGATCCGGGAGCGCCCAGGGGCCCCGCCCGGCCGGATCCAGGAGCTCCGGGGCCCCCGCCCGGCCGGATCCAGGAGCTCCGGGGCCCTCTCCCCCTCCCGGATTCAGGAGCCGAGGACGTCCTCCAGCTCCTCCAGGAGGCGGCGCTTCGGGCGGGCGCCGACCAGGGACTTCACGGGCTCGCCGGCCTGGAAGACCATGAGGGTCGGGGTGGCGAGGACCCCGTACCGCACCGTGGTCTCCGGGTTGCGGTCCACGTCGATCTCGACGATCCGGAGGCGTGCGGCCTCCTCCCGGGCGAGCGCGCCGAGCACCGGCTTCAGCTGCCGGCACGGCCCGCACCACTCGGCGGTGAACTTCACCAGGACCGGCAGCCCGGAACCCAGCACCTCCGTCCCGAAGTCCGCGTCCGTGACCTCGTCCACGCCCTCCGCGTACGTCGTCATCGCTCTTCCTCCTCCGTGTCGGTCTGCACGGCCGTTTCCTCCACGGCCAGTTCGCACCGGGGCTCCGGGCCGTGCGGCAGTTCCGCCTCGGCCCGGAGGAGCTGGGCGCCCACCTGGGCGCGTACCGCCCGGAGCTGTTCGATCAGGCCGTCCAGCTCGGCGACCTTCCGCCGGTAGACGGCGATCGAGGCGGGGCACGCGTCACCCGCCGGGTGCCCCGCGCGCAGGCAGTCGACGAACGGCCGCGTCTCCTCCAGCTCGAACCCGAAGTCCTGAAGGGTCCTGATCTGCTGGAGGAGCCGCAGGTCGTCCTCGTCGTACGTGCGGTGTCCCCGGTCCGTACGCCGGGCGGTCAGGAGGCCCCGGGACTCGTAGTACCGCAGGGTCCGCGTGGTGGTCCCGGCCCGCTCGGCCAGCTCTCCGATGCGCATGCGCCGACCGTAGGCCCTGACGTCGGCGTCAAGGCAAGGACCTCACCCCCGGGAGGGGTCGGGCGGCTGCCCGCAGCAGCGGGACGACCTCGGCCTCCTCGTACGCGGAGTGGGCCTCCGGCTCGCTCCGGAGGCGTTCGAACTCGCCGCGCAGCCCCCGCAGCCCGGTCTCCTCGACCCGGGCGAGGTACGGGAAGAGGCCGGCGTCCTCGCCGCCGTGGCGGACGGCCATGGCGGCGCAGAAGGTGACGCAGTGCCGCCGCAGCTCCACGGTGAGGTCGGGGGCCGCGTGCGCGCCCAGGCCCTCGCTCAGCGCGGCGAGTTCGGCGCGCGGTCCGTCGTGGATCGCGATCGGTTCGCCGGCGAGGGCGTCGAGGCGGTCCGGCGGGGTGTACGTGTCCTCCGGGAGCCGGTGGAGGACGACGACCGGGAGGACGCGGTCGGTCGCCTTCTGGTAGTCGGCGTGGCCGGGGGCCGCCGCGACGACCTTCGCGAAGAGGGCGTCGCGTTCGGCGCCGGAGGCGGCGACGGCCGTGGCCCGCCAGGTCCCGGTGCCGAGTTCCACGGTGACCGTGGGGTTCGCCGGGACGTTGCGGTACCAGTCCGGGTGCCGGCCGGAGCCGCCGGCCGAGGCGACGACGAGCAGCCGGTCACGGTTCCCGTCCTCGTGCTCCACGAAGCCGAGCGGGGTCGTGTGTTCTCTTCCGGACCTGGCGCCGGTGGTGGTGAGGAGGAGGAGCGCCCATCCCTCGAAGGGGCCGCCGAGGCGTCCGGCGTTGGTGCGGAACTCTTCGATGATCCCGGTGTTGAAGTGGAGGGGCAAAGCCGTCCCTACGGTTCTCTTGCCTCCATGCCTCCGCTTTCGAACGCGGACCGGCACGCGACGTGAGTCCCCCCGTTCCCGCCGCACGCACCGCCGCGCGTCAAGCGTGTTCCCGGTCCGGCGGCAGCAGCGGCTTCCCCTCCACCGGGGAGGAGAGCACGATCGAGGTCGTGGTGCGGCCGAGGAGCGAGGTCTGCTCCAGGACCTCTTCGAGGTGGACGGTGTCGGTGACGGCGACCTTGAGGATCCAGCAGTCCTCGCCCACCACGTGGTGGACCTCCAGGACCTCGGGGCGGGCGGCCAGTTCGAGGGTGCGGGGGTGCTTGAGGGTGTAGCCGCCGTGCGGGTTCACGCGGATGAAGGCCTGGAGGCCGTAGCCGAGGCGGGCCGGGGAGACCCTGGCCCCGTAGCCGGTGACCGCGCCGTTCTCCTCCAGGCGGCGGACCCGCTCGGTGACCGCCGCCGGGCTGAGCCGGACGCGGCGGCCGAGCTCGCTCAGCTTGATCCGGCCGTCGGTCTGGAGGAGGTCCAGGATCTGCCGGTCGATGGCGTCGAAGGGCGCACGGGGGCCCACCGAGGTTTCGTCGGCGGCGGTCCGCGAACGCCGTGGTTCCTTCGGCGCGACGGCCTGGAGACCCATGTTTCCCCCTTCAGACGGCGAGCGCTCAACGTAACACTTGTCCCCGGAGGAAAGGGAGTTGGAATTCATGGACGTTCTGGTCATCGGCGGGAGCCGTTATTTCGGCAAGCGGATCATCGCCCTCCTGCGCGAATCCGGGCACCGCGTCACGGTGCTCAACCGGGGTTCCTCCGGAGTTCCCGGCGGGCCTTCCGGCGGAATCGGGCACCTCGTGGCCGACCGCGACGACGAGGCCGCCCTGGAATCCGTGCTCGCGGGCCGCTCCTTCGACGTCGTCCTCGACCAGGTCTGCTACACCCCGCGCCAGGCGGAGATCGCCCGGCGGGTCTTCGCGGGGCGCGTCCGGCGCTACGTGATGACGTCGACGGTGGAGGTGTACGGGGACGAGGACTCGCCCGCACCGCTCCCGGAGACCGCCCTCGACCTGGCGTCGGTCGTCGTCGACACGGGCGCGGCCTGGGACGACCCGGAGTTCCGCGACGCGCACTACGGGGAGGGCAAGCGGCAGGCCGAGGCGGTGTTCGCGGCCGGGACGCCGTTCGCCTGGGCCTCGGTCCGGGTGGCGCACGTCCTCGGCGGCGACGACGACTTCACCGGCCGGCTCGACCACTACGTGCGGCGCGTCCGGGACGGCGAGCCGATCGCGGTGCCGGCGGTGAACCGTCCGGCGACCTACGTGTACGTGGAGGAGATCGCCGCGTTCCTCGCCTGGGCCGTGGAGGCGGACTTCACCGGGCCGGTGAACGCGCACTCCCACGGCCCGCTGCACACCGCCGACCTCTGCGCGGAGATCGAGCGGCAGGTGGGCGGCCGGACGGTGTTCCGGGAGGTGGCGGTCGGGGGGACCGGGGCCGGGGCTGGGGCCGAGGAGGCCGGGGCCGGGGAGACCGGGGCCGGAGAGGCCGGGACCGGGACCGGGACCGGGGCCGGGGCCGGGGAGGCCGGGGCCGGAGAGGTCTCGCCGTTCTCCTTCGCCCGCTCCTACGCGATGGACAACTCGCGGGCCACGGAGCTCGGTTACTCCTTCACGCACACCTCGGAGTGGCTCGCGCGGGCCGTCTCCGAGGCGGTGGGGACTGCTGAAACCGGCGGGGCTTCCGGGACCGCCGGGGCGGTGCGGTGACGTCCTTCCGGATGCTGGGGGACGTACGGGTCGGGGCCGTCGGTCTGGGCACGATGCCGCTCTCCGTCGAGGGGCGGCCCGACGAGGCGCGGGCCGTCGCCACGGTCCACGCGGCCCTGGACGCGGGCGTGACCCTGCTCGACACCGCCGACTCCTATCACCCGCCGGGCGGGGAGCCGGGCGAGGGCGAGCTGCTCGTGGCCCGGGCCCTGGCCTCGTACGGGGGCCGTACGGACGGGGTGCTGGTGGCGACGAAGGGCGGGCGGGGGCGGACGGCCGACGGCGGCTGGACCGTGGACGGCCGGCCCGGGCACCTGCGACGGGCGGCGGAGGCCTCGGCCCGACGGCTCGGGGGCGGCGCGATCGGCCTGTACCAGCTGCACAAGCCGGACCCGGCCGTCCCGTACGCCGAATCGCTGGGCGCGGTGCGGGAGTTGCTGGACGCGGGCACGGTCCGGCTGGCCGGGGTCTCGAACGTGGACGCGGAGCAGATCCTGCTGGCCCGGGAGGTCCTGGGCGACCGGCTCGTCTCCGTGCAGAACCGGTACTCGCCCGCCGTCCGGGACGGCGGGGCGGAGCTGCGGCTCTGCGCGGAGCTCGGCCTCGCCTTCCTGCCGTGGAGCCCGCTGGGCGGGATCTCGCGCAGCTCCCTGGACGGGGCGTCCGCCCTGGCGGAGGACCCGGAGCTCGGCGCCTTCCACCGGGTGGCCCGGGCGCGCGGGGTCGGCCCGCAGCGGGTGGCGCTCGCCTGGCTGCTGTCGCTCTCGGAGACCGTCCTGCCGATCCCGGGGGCGAGCCGCCCGGAGACGGCCCGGGACTCGGCGGCCGCGGCCGGGCTCGTCCTGACGGAGGAGGAGCTGGCGGAGCTGGCGGCGGTGCGGGGGTGAACGGGAGGTCCCCGGCCGCTCGTTGCGGCCGGGGACCTCCCGTACCCGGGGCCCGGATCCGGCTCAAGGCCCGGGACCCGGAGGTTCTTCGCGGGAGCGGGGAGAGGACGGAGGCCGGTCAGACCGCCGCGGGCGTCTTCTCGCCCTCCCCGTCCGCCCGCTGGTCCGGGACCGGGGTCGTCGGGGCGTGGTCGTCGACGAGGGTCTTCTCGTCGAAGGGGATGCGGCCGGCGAGGACCTCGGTCACCCGCGCCTTGTCGATCTCCTTGGTCCAGGTGCCGACGAGGACGGTGGCGACGGCGTTGCCGGCGAAGTTGGTGAGGGCGCGCGCCTCGCTCATGAAGCGGTCGATGCCGACGATCAGGCCCACGCCGTCGACCAGCTCGGGCCGGTGCGACTGGAGGCCGCCCGCCAGGGTGGCGAGGCCCGCGCCGGTGACGCCCGCCGCGCCCTTCGAGGCGATGATCATGAAGACGAGGAGGGAGACCTGCTCGCCGAGCGACAGCGGGTCGCCCATCGCCTCGGCGACGAAGAGCGAGGCCATCGTGAGGTAGATCGCGGTGCCGTCGAGGTTGAAGGAGTAGCCGGTCGGCACGGTGATGCCGACGACCGGCTTGGAGACGCCCAGGTGCTCCATCTTCGCGATGAGGCGCGGCAGCGCCGACTCGGAGGAGGAGGTGGAGAGGATCAGCAGGAACTCGCGGCTCAGGTACTTCAGGAGGGTCCAGATGTTGATCCCGGCGACCAGCCGCAGGATCGCGCCGAGCACGACGAAGACGAAGAGTCCGCAGGTCAGGTAGAAGCCGATCATGATGACGGCGAGGGACTTCAGGGCGTCCACGCCGGTCGCGCCGACGACGGCCGCGATCGCGCCGAACGCGCCGACGGGGGCCGCCCACATGATCATGGCGAGGATGCGGAAGACCAGCCGCTGGATGTGCCCGATGCCGCGCAGGACCGGCTCGCCGGCCGCGCCCATCGCCTGGAGCGCGAAGCCCGCGAGGAGGGCGACCAGGAGGGTCTGGAGGACCTCGCCCTCGGTGAAGGCGGAGACCAGGGTGGTGGGGATGATCCCGAGGAGGAAGTCCGGCGTGGACTCGCTCGCGCCCTCCGCCTGCTTGGCGCCGGCCTCGGCCAGCTCCTTGGTGAGGTGGAGGCCGGAGCCGGGCTCCAGGAGGTTGCCGACGAGCAGGCCGATCGCGAGCGCCACCGTCGACATGAGCAGGAAGTAGCCGAGGGCGAGGCCGCCGACGGCGCCGACCTTCGCGGCCTTCCGGACCGAGCCGACGCCGAGCACGATCGTGCAGAAGATGATCGGGGAGATCATCATCTTGATCAGGTTGACGAAGCCGGTGCCGAGCGGCTTGAGCTCGACGGCGAAGCCCGGCGCCAGGAAGCCGACCGCGATGCCGAGCAGGACGGCGCCGATGACGGCGAGATACAGATAGTGGGTACGGTCCCGGCGTGCGGCCACGGGGGTCCTCCTCGTGCTGGTGGGTGCCCCCCGGGCGTCCGCGTCCCGGTGGACCTCCGCGACTATCCACCAGCCTGTGACCCGGGTCACGGTTGCGTACGTTTCGTTCACGGCCGAAACGACGCCGGTCGCGGAAGGGGCGGGGCCGCGCAGCCGCCGCGCGGTCCCGGGCGTGCACACTTACCCGCATGCGCCTCCGCCTCCCCCGTCCCCGCAGCCTGGCCGGCCAGCTCTTCGCGATGCAGGTCGTGCTCGTGGCCGTCGTCGTGGCGGGGTGCGCGGTCTTCGCGTACCTCACGGACCGGGCGCAGGCCGAGGAGACCGCGCGGCGCCAGTCCACGGCCACCGCCGCGGCCGTCGCCGACTCGCCGTCCGTGGCCGCCGCCGCGCGCTCGGCCGACCCCTCGGCGGCGCTCCAGCCGTACGCGGAGTCGCTGCGCCGCCACGCGGACGTCGCCTTCGTGGTGGTCATGGCCCCGGACGGCACCCGCTGGACGCACCCGGAGCCGGACCAGATCGGCCGCACGTACCTCGGCCACATCGAGGAGGCCCGGCGGGGACAGATCCACTCCGAGACGCACCTCGGGGTCCTCGGGCCCTCCGTGCGGACGATCGCGCCCGTCTTCGACGCCGACGGGCGGGTCGTCGCGCTGGTCAGCGCGGGCATCACGATCGAGCGGATCAGCGCGCAGGTACGGGAGCAGGTGACCGCCCTGCTCGGCATGGCGGGCGCGGCGCTCGCGCTCGGCGGGGCGGGGACGTACGTCGTGAACGCGCGTCTGCGCCGCCACACCCACGGCATGAACGCGACCGAGCTGAGCCGGATGCACGACTACCACGAGGCCGCGCTGCACGCCGTGCGGGAGGGGCTCGTGATGCTCGACGGGCGGCGGCGGATCGCCCTGATCAACGACGGGGCGCGGGAGCTGCTCGGCCTGGACGAGGGGGTGGTGGGCCGTCCGGCGGCGGAGCTCGGCCTGCCCGCGCCGCTGACGGGCGCGCTGCTCTCCTCGGAGCCGCGCGTGGACGAGACGCACCTGACGGACGACCGGGTCCTCGTCGTCAGCACCCGCCCGGTGGTGGGCGGGGAGCGGCGCGGGACCGTCGTCACCCTGCGGGACCGCACGGAGCTCCAGGCCCTGTCGGGCGAGCTGGACTCCGAGCGGGGCTTCACGGAGGCGCTGCGCTCGCAGGCGCACGAGGCGGCGAACCGGCTGCACACGGTCGTCTCGCTCATCGAGCTGGGCCGGGTGGCGGAGGCGGTGGAGTTCGCGACGGCGGAACTGGAGCTGGCCCAGGCGCTCACCGACCGGGTCGTGGACGCGGTCGGCGAGCCCGTCCTCGCCGCGCTGCTGCTCGGCAAGGCGGCGCAGGCCAACGAGCGGGGCGTGGAGCTGGTCCTCACCGAGGACAGCCGCATCGACGACGGGCGGGTGCCGTCGGCCCTGCCCGCCCGGGACCTGGTGACGATCCTCGGCAACCTGATCGACAACGCGGTGGAGGCGGCGGGCGGCACCCCGCACGCGCGCGTGACGGTCACGGTGGCGGCCCGCGCGGGGGACGGCGAGCTGCTGCTCCGGGTCGGGGACAGCGGCCCCGGCGTCCGCCCGGCCGACCGGGACGCGGTCCTCGGGCGCGGCTGGTCCACCCGGGGCCCGGGCCGCGGCCTCGGCCTGGCCCTGGTCCGCCAGGCGGTCTCCCGCGCCTCGGGCACGCTGGCCCTCGCGGACGGGGAGGAGGGCGGGGCGGAGTTCACGGTGCGACTGCCGCTGCGGGGGGCTCCGGAGGCGGAGCCGGATGCGGAGCCGGTACCGGGGCGGGTGCCCGCACCGCGGGAGGGGCGCGCTTCCGGCGCGGGCGGCGTCGCGCGTACGGACGGGACACCTGGTCCGGGCGGGGTTCCCGGCCCGGACGGGATCACCGGGAAGGGCGGCACTCCCGGCCCGGGCGGGGCCCCCGAGAAGGGCGGAGCCCCCGGGATGGGCGGGGTCCCCGGCTCGGACCGCATCTCCGCCCCGGACGGGGCCCCCGGAACGGACGGCACTACCGGCCCGGACGGGACCCCCGGGATGGGCGGAGCCCCCGGCCCCGGCGGAGCCCCGCGCACGGACGGGATCATCGGTGCGGGCGCCGCCCCCGCCGCCCCCGGAACGGAGGCGACCCCGTGAGCGCCGCTCCCCTCCGGGTCCTGGTCGTCGAGGACGACCCCGTGGCCGCCGACGCGCACGCGCTCTACGCCGGGCGCGTCGAGGGGTTCGCCGTCGTCGGGGTCGCGCACTCGCGGGCCGCCGCCGTGCGGGTGCTCGACCGGACGCGGGTCGATCTGATCCTGCTCGACCTGTACCTGCCCGACGGCCACGGCCTCCAGCTGCTGCGCGCGCTGCGCGCCGCCGGACACACCGCCGACGTCATCGCGGTGACCTCCGCCCGGGACCTGGCGGTCGTGCGGGAGGGCGTCTCCCTGGGGGTCGTCCAGTACGTGCTCAAGCCCTTCGCCTTCGCGACCCTCAGGGACCGGCTCGTGCGGTACGCCGAGTTCCGGGCCGCCGCCGGGGAGGCCTCCGGGCAGGACGAGGTGGACCGGGCGCTCGCCGCCCTGCGGGCCCCGCACCCCGCCGCGCTCCCCAAGGGCCTGAGCGCCCCCACCCTGGAGGCGGTCACCCGCACCCTACGGGCCGCCCCGGACGGGCTCACCGCCGCCGAGGCGGGGGCTGCCGTCGGGATCTCCCGGATCACCGCGCGCCGCTACCTGGAGCACCTCGTCACAGAGGGCCGGGCCGTGCGGGCGCCCCAGTACGGGCAGATCGGACGGCCCGAGCTCCAGTACCGCTGGCTGGAGGGGCCCGCGCGCGGCCACTGAACAGGGGAAACGGTGTTACCGGGCGGTTCACACGTTCCTACGACCCCTGGCCTTGGGGGAACGCACCGTAGCCACCCGTCACCCTCCGCACCTACGGTGGCCGCGTGCACCAGCCCTCCCCACCCTTCGACGCCCCGGCCGCCCGCCGCCTGCGCGAGGGCCTCGGCATGGCCCACGGCCACGTCGCGTACGGCCTGCGGGCGCAGTACGGCGTCTTCGCCACCCCCGAGACCGTCCTCGCCTGGGAGCGCGGCCGGGCGGTCCCCACCGAGCAGGAGCTCACGGCCCTCGCGGGCGTCCTGTGGTGCTCCCCCGCCGAGCTGATCGCCACCGCCTCCACCCTGCGCGAGCACCGGGTGGCGCGCGGCCTCGCCCCCGAGGAGCTGGCGCGGCGGGTGGGGCTCGCGGCCTCCGCGTACCGGCGGATGGAGGACGAGGGGCGCTGGCGCGGCACCGAACGCCAGACGGCCGCCCTCGCGGAGGTCCTCGGCCTCGGCCCGCGCGCCCTGATCACCGCGACCGGCGGCGACGAGCGCCTCGCCGAGCTGCTGCGCGACGCGGTCACCACCCGCTGGCAGGCGTACGTGAAGCCGGTGGCGCGGACGGTGCCGCTGCCCAGGCGGACCGTGGAGTCCGCGCTCCAGCGGCTGCACACGGAGTACCACGCCCGGATGGCGGCGGTCAGCAGCTGGGGCGCCTCGGGGACCACGGGCGACGAGGGGCGCGTGTATCTGGACGGGATCGTCGGCCACTTCTGGGAGTCCGTCGGAACCTGATCCACCGGCCGTGCGACCACGTGCCCGGACGACAGCGCGTACTCCGCGGGGTACGGTCGACGGGCGGACACCGGTCCGGCGGCCGCCGTGTTCCCGACCTCGGTCACGGGGCGGCGGCCGGCCAAACGACCCCTTCTCCGCACGCGGTCCACGGCAACCCCGGAGGAGGCCGGATGCCGGGTCATGCCGACGGCGCCGTCCGGTCCGGGGCGCGGCGACGCCCCCGGCGCGCCACGCCGTTCCGGCGCCCCTCGCGCGCCGTGCGCCGGGACCTCTCCCAACTCCTCTGCGCGGTCGCCGGTCTGGGACTGGGGCTGGCGGCACCGCTGGTCACCGGCGGACCGCAGGTGGACGCGGGCCGGGTGGTGAGCGTGCTGTTCACCCTGGGCTTCGGCGTCATCGGCCTGGTGAGCGTCATCTACTCGCTGCTCTTCCTGGTCGTCCAGTTCTCCGCGAGCACGTTCACCCCGCGCCTCGGCCTGTTCCGCCACGAGCCGGTCGTCTGGCGGACGTTCGCCTTCACCATCGGCCTGTTCGTCTTCTGCGTCACCTCGGGCCTGGCCATCGGCTCGCGGAAGACCGTCTCCACCTTCGTCCCGTGCGCGGCCATGCTCCTCACCCTGGTCGCGCTCGGTCTGATGCGCACCCTGCAGATGAAGGCGTTCGACTCGATCCAGCTCGGCCACTCGCTCACCGCGATCACCACCCGCGCGCACGCCCTGTACGACGGCCTGTACGTCCGCCCGTACGCGCCGCCCTCCCCGGAGCCGGAGCCGGAAACGGACACGAGCACGAGCACGAGCACGGGTACGGACGCGGACACGAGCACGGGCACGTACGCGGAAGTGCGCTGGACGGGGCCGCCGGCCGTGCTGCAGAGCGTCGACGTGCCCTTCCTCCTGGACGCCGCCCGGAAGGACGGTTCCTCGGTCGCCTTCCGCGTCGCTCCCGGTACGACCCTGTCGGAGGGCGCGGTGATCGCCCGGGTGACCGGGGACGGCCCGCGGGCGGCGACGCTCCTCGGAGCCCTGTCGACGGGGGTGGAGCGCACCTTCGACCAGGATCCCGAACTCCCCCTGCGGCTCCTCGCCGACATCGCCCTGCGCGCCCTGTCCCCGGCGGTGAACGACCCGGCCACGGCGGTGGAGGCCCTGGACCGCCTGGAGGCCCTGCTGCTCCTCCTCGCCGGCCGCGACCTGGACGTCGGACGGTTCCACGACCCCGCCGGACGGACGCGGGTGAGCGTTCCGGTCCCGGGCTGGGACCGCTGCGTCCGGACCGCCGTCGACGACGTGCTCTTCGCCGCCACCGGGTCCCCGATGGCGCTGCGCAGGACGCGCGACCTGCTGCGCGGGCTGGCGGAGCGGGCCCCCGAGGACCGGCGCGCCGTCGTGCTCGACCGCCTCCGGTGGGTCGAGCGGACCGGCGGCGAGGCGTACCCGCTCGTCTGGGCGGACGGCACCGGGGCGGGGCCGGACGGGCCCTCCGGGACGCGCACGCGTGGCACGCCCGGGTGAGGGGCCCGAGAATGGGAGGGCCGGACGGGGCTCCTCCCCCGTCGCTCCCGGAGCACGGCAGAGACCCAGGTGATGACGCATGTGCCGATGGCTGGCGTACTCGGGCACGCCCGTCCTGCTCGACACCATCCTGTACAAGCCTGAGCACTCCCTGATCGACCAGAGCCTGCACTCCAAGCTCGGCGTGGAGACCACCAACGGCGACGGGTTCGGCGTCGGCTGGTACACGGAGGGCACCGGCCTCCCGGCGCTCTTCCGGGAGATCGGCCCCGCCTGGAGCAACCGCAACCTGCGGGAGCTGGCGGACCACGTCCGCTCGCCGCTCTTCTTCGCCCACATCCGGGCGTCGACCGGGACGGCGGTGCAGCAGTCGAACTGCCACCCGTTCCGGCACGGCCGCTGGATGTTCATGCACAACGGCGCCGTCGCGGAGTTCCACCGCGTGCGCCGCGCCCTCACCCTGCTCGTCGACCCGGCGCTGTACGCGGACCTCGAAGGGACGACGGACTCCGAGGTGATGTTCTACCTGGCCCTCACCTTCGGTCTCGACCGTGACCCGCCCGCCGCGGTCGCCCGGATGGCGGGAACGGTGGAACGCGTCGGCCGCGAGCACGGCGTGGAGTTCCCCCTCCAGATGACGCTGGCCGTCAGCGACGGCGAACGCCTCTGGGCCTTCCGCTACTCCAGCGAGCGCGCCTCCCGGTCCCTGTTCTACAGCAGCCGGGTGGAGACGCTGCGCCGGCTGCACCCCGACGTCACGTTCCTCCAGGGCGCCTCCGAGGGGACGCGCCTCATCGTCTCCGAGCCCCTGGGCGACCTGCCCGGCGCCTGGAACGAGGTGCCGGAGGGCAGTTACGGCGTCGTCCAGCCGGACGGCGACGAGATGCACCCGTTCGCGCCGGTGGCGGTGTAAGGGTCCTGGTCCCGGTCTCGACGGTCGAAGGTCCTGGACCTAGTCCCGGCGGTCGAAGTCGAAGAGCTGGCCGGCGGCGTCCGGCGCGCAGGGGGCCAGGGCGAGACGGGCCCAGGCGGCCGTGCGGTCGCCGACGACGGTGACGCAGCCGCCGGGGGGCGCGGAGCCGGCCGGGACGATCCGGTAGCCCTCGACGGGGGTGCCGTACGGCTCCAGGGAGAACTGCTCGATCCGGGTGGGGTCGCCGCACTCGGAGTCCTCGTACGGCGCGCCGGGCACGCGCCCGCCGGAGGGGATGCCGGAGCAGCCGGCGCCGTAGTCGGGGTGGTCGGAGGCGATCCGCCACCGTCCGCCGCCCGCCTCCGCCAGCGCGTACAGCGGGACGTCCGCGGCGGCGCACGGCACCTGGTGGATCTGGCCGCTCCGGGTGCCGCGCCGCTCGCCGAGGCAGAGGTCGGTGGCGGCCACCCGGATGCGCACGTCGCCGGCGGCGGGCGCGGTGGGGGTGCGGGGCGGGTGCCCGGTGTGGCCGTCCCGCAGGAAGGCGACGACGCTGACCCCGGCGAACACGAGGGCGGCGACCGCGATCGCCGGGACGAGGAGGCGGCGTATTCGGGACCGGGCCCCGCCGTTCCCCGGCCCGGAAGGCTCGACGGCGGGGGCGGAGGGCCAGACGGGCGGGGCGTCGGGGGCCTCTTCGGGAGCGGGGGCCTCCTCGGGGGCGGAGGCCTCTTCGCGTACCGGGTCCGCCGGCTCCGCGCCCGTCGGCTCCGGTTCCTCCGGCGCGGGCTCCAGGTCCGGCCCCGGATCCGCGTCCGCGTCCGCGTCCGGACCCGCGTCCTCATCCGGATCCGCCTCCGTCACCCCGTACCCCCTCCGCTCCGTGAGTTCCCTCCGTACCGTCCGCCACTGGTCCGGCGCGGCCGGTCCGGCCCCGCACGCGCGGACGAAGGCGGTCAGGAGTTCCTCGCGGGGCAGGGTCGCGCGGGACAGCATGTTCGCCACCGTGGAGCGGGGCAGGACGTCCCCGCGCGCCTCCGCCCGCGCCGAGAGCTCGCGGTACGTCAGGCCCGACCAGTCCTTGAGCGCCCGGAGGCGCGCGAGGAACTCGGCGGGGCTCCGTGCGCCCCGCGGGTCAGGGGCGTGCTCCCCCGGTGTCATCCGCGCCTCCCCCTCCTCCCGGACGGGCGGACAGGATCGGGACATGTCCGGGACAGGCCCCAAGCCTTGTTGATCTCGCGCTCCGGCTCAAGAGTGGAATCCGGCATTTCCGGGGGCGTGCCGCACGGCAAGCGGCCCCGACCGTCCACGGGGGGACGGTCGGGGCCGCTTCCGGCGTACCGGGTCCGGGGCAGGCCCTAGAAGACGGACTCCGCCTCGCGCATGCGGTCCACCGGGACCCTCTTGAGCTGGGTCACGGCCTCCGCCAGCGGCACCATCTCGATGTTCGTGCCGCGCAGCGCCGTCATCCGCCCGAAGTCGCCGCGGTGCGCCGCCTCCACCGCGTGCCAGCCGAAGCGGGTCGCGAGGACGCGGTCGTACGCGGTCGGGGTGCCGCCGCGCTGGACGTGGCCGAGGATGACGGGACGGGCCTCCTTGCCGAGGCGCCGCTCCAGCTCGACGGCGAGCTGGGTGCCGATGCCCTGGAAGCGCTCGTGGCCGAACTGGTCGATCTCGCCCTTGGCGTACTCCATCGAGCCCTCGGCCGGGTGCGCGCCCTCGGCGACGCAGATGACCGCGAACTTCTTACCGCGCGCGAAGCGCTCCTCGACCATCTTGACGAGGTCGTCGACCTCGAAGGGGCGCTCGGGGAGGCAGATGCCGTGCGCGCCGCCGGCCATGCCGGACTCCAGCGCGATCCAGCCGGCGTGGCGGCCCATCACCTCGACGACCATCACGCGCTGGTGGGACTCGGCGGTGGTCTTGAGGCGGTCCATGGCCTCGGTGGCGACGCCGACGGCGGTGTCGAAGCCGAAGGTGCGGTCCGTGGAGGAGATGTCGTTGTCGATGGTCTTCGGGACGCCGACGACGGGCATGCCGGCGTCGGAGAGCATCCGGGCGGCGGTCAGGGTGCCCTCGCCGCCGATCGGGATGAGGACGTCGATGCCGTACTGATGGGCCAGGTCGGCGGCGGACTCGGCGGCCTCGCGCAGCCGGTTCCGCTCCAGGCGGGCCGAGCCGAGGATGGTGCCGCCGCGGGCCAGGATGCCGCTGACGGCGTTGAGGTCGAGGGGCCGGAAGTGGCCGTCGAGGAGGCCCTTGAACCCGTCCTCGAAGCCGATGACCTCGTCTCCGTGGCCGGTCATCGCCCGGTGCACGACCGACCGGATCACTGCGTTCAGGCCGGGGCAGTCGCCGCCTGCGGTGAGAACTCCGATGCGCATCGTGCTGTGTCTCCTGCTCGGTCGCGGTCCGTGTGAGCCAGGGCAATTCTCACACGCCGGGCCTGAGGGGCGCGCTCGCCGCCGTTCCGCGCGTCCCTCCCGGCGGCCCCCGGGCACCCTTCCGGCAGCTCTCACGAGGGCCCCCGGACACCCTTCCGGGGGCCCTCGCGGCGGCTCCCGGACGTCCCTCCCGCCGGCCTTCCCCCGGCCTCCCCCGGGGGCCTTTCGGCCCGGGGTTCCGGGCCTTTCGTCCGGCGGGCGACCTAACCACCGCCGGGGGTATTGTCAAGGGGGTAATGCCGCCCTATCGGGGCTTTCTGAGCCCTTTTGATTGACGTACGGGCCGGGAAGGCGGAGTGGGGGCACCGCCCGGGCCCTTCCGCAGGACTGGACAGGAGACCACGGCGTGACGCGCAGCGTGTACGTGACCGGGATCGACCGCGGTGACGGCCGCCAGGTCGTCGAGCTGGGAGTCATGGAGCTCCTGACCCGCCAGGTGGACCGGGTGGGGGTGTTCCGGCCGCTGGTGCACGACGGGCCCGACCGGCTCTTCGACCTGCTGCGCGCCCGCTACCGGCTCTCGCAGGACGCCTCGACGGTCTACGGCATGGACTACCAGGAGGCCTCCGCCCTCCAGGCCGAGCGGGGCACCGACGAGCTGGTCTCCCGGCTGGTCGACCGCTTCCACGCCGTCGCCCGGGAGTACGAGGTCGTCCTCGTCCTCGGCACCGACTTCGCCGCCACCCAGCTCCCCGACGAGCTGGCGATCAACGCCCGGCTCGCCAACGAGTTCGGCGCCTCCGTCATCCCGGTGGTCGGCGGCAAGGGCCAGTCGGCGGAGTCCGTGCGGGCCGAGGCGCGCAACGCCTTCCGGGCGTACGACGGGCTCGGCTGCGACGTGCTCGCGATGGTGGTCAACCGGGTGGCGGCCGAGGACCGGGAGGCGATCGCGGAGCGGCTCGCGGCCCGGCTGCCCGTGCCCTGCTACGTCCTGCCGGACGAGCCGGCCCTGTCGGCGCCGACCGTCGCCCAGATCACCCACGCGCTCGGCGCCACCGTCGTCCTCGGGGACGACGCCGGGCTCGCCCGGGACGCCCTGGACTTCGTCTTCGGCGGCGCGATGCTGCCGAACTTCCTGAACGCCCTGACGCCCGGCTGTCTGGTCGTCACCCCCGGGGACCGGGCCGACCTGGTCGTCGGCGCGCTCGCCGCGCACTCGGCCGGCACCCCGCCGATCGCCGGGGTGGTGCTCACCCTGAACGAGCGGCCCACCGAGGAGATCCTGACCCTGGCGGCCCGGCTCGCGCCCGGCACCCCGGTGGTCTCGGTCGCCGGGAACAGCTTCCCGACGGCCGCCGAACTCTTCGCCCTGGAGGGCAAGCTGAACGCGGCCACCCCGCGCAAGGCGGAGACCGCGCTCGGTCTGTTCGAGCGGCACGTGGACACCGCCGACCTGCTCAAGCGGGTCTCGGTGGCCCGCAGCGGCCGGGTCACCCCGATGATGTTCGAGCACGAGCTGCTCGAACAGGCGCGGGCCGACCGGCGCCGGGTGGTGCTGCCGGAGGGCACGGAGGAGCGGGTCCTGCGCGCGGCCGACGTGCTGCTGCGCCGGGACGTGTGCGACCTGACGCTGCTCGGCGACGTGGAGACCATCCGCAAGAAGGCCGCCGACCTGAGCGTGGACCTGCGCGAGACGCAGCTGATCGACCCGCACACCTCGGAGCTGCGGGACTCGTTCGCGGAGAAGTACGCGGCGCTGCGCGCCCACAAGGGCGTGACCGTGGAGCTGGCGTACGACGTGGTGTCGGACGTGAACTACTTCGGCACCCTGATGGTCCAGGAGGGGCTGGCCGACGGCATGGTGTCCGGCTCGGTGCACTCCACGGCCGCGACGATCCGCCCGGCCTTCGAGATCATCAAGACGAAGCCGGACGCCTCGATCGTCTCGTCGGTCTTCTTCATGTGCCTGGCGGACAAGGTCCTGGTGTACGGCGACTGCGCGGTCAACCCGGACCCGGACGCCGAGCAGCTCGCGGACATCGCCGTGCAGTCGGCGGCCACCGCGGCCCGGTTCGGCGTGGAGCCGCGGATCGCGATGCTCTCGTACTCCACGGGCACCTCGGGCTCCGGCGCCGACGTCGACAAGGTGCGAGAGGCGACCAAGCTCGTCCGGGAGGCGCACCCGGAGCTGCGGATCGAGGGGCCCATCCAGTACGACGCGGCCGTGGAGCCCTCGGTGGCGGCGACGAAGCTGCCGGGTTCGGAGGTGGCGGGGCAGGCGTCGGTGCTGATCTTCCCCGATCTGAACACCGGCAACAACACGTACAAGGCCGTGCAGCGTTCGGCCGGCGCCGTGGCCGTCGGCCCGGTCCTCCAGGGCCTGCGCAAGCCCGTGAACGACCTCTCGCGCGGCGCGCTCGTCAGCGACATCGTCAACACGGTCGCCATCACGGCGATCCAGTCCCAGGGTCAGGAGCTCCCCGCATGACCGCGCCCACGTCCACGTCCGCTCCCACGCGCGTACTCGTCCTCAACTCCGGTTCCTCGTCGCTGAAGTACCAGCTCATCGACATGCGCGACGGCAGCCGCCTGGCCCAGGGGCTCGTGGAGCGGATCGGCGAGGAGACCTCGCGGCTCGCGCACACCCCGCTCCGGGAGGGGGGCGGCGGCCGGCGCGAGAAGAACGGTCCGATCTCCGACCACTCGGCCGCCCTGAAGGCGGTCGCCGGGGAGCTGGCGGCGGACGGGCTCGGCCTGGACTCCCCCGAACTGGCGGCGATCGGGCACCGGGTGGTGCACGGCGGGCTGCGGTTCACCGAGCCGACGGTGATCGACGGCGAGGTGCTCGCGGAGATCGAGCGGCTCGTGCCGGTGGCGCCGCTGCACAACCCGGCGAACCTGATCGGCATCCGCACGGCGATGGTGCTGCGGCCCGACCTGCCGCAGGTGGCGGTCTTCGACACCGCCTTCCACACCACGATGCCGGAGTCGGCGGCGCGGTACGCGATCGACGTGGAGACCGCCGACGCGCACCGGATCCGGCGGTACGGATTCCACGGCACCTCGCACGCGTACGTCTCGCGGGAGACGGCGCGGCTGCTCGGCAAGGAGCCGGAGGAGGTGAACGTGATCGTGCTGCACCTGGGGAACGGGGCGTCCGCGTCGGCGGTGCGGGGCGGCCGGTGCGTGGACACCTCGATGGGCCTGACGCCCCTGGAGGGCCTGGTCATGGGGACCAGGTCGGGCGACATCGACCCGGCGGTCACCTTCCACCTGCGGCGGGTGGCGGGGATGTCGGCGGACGAGATCGACGTCCTGCTGAACAAGCGGTCCGGTCTGGTGGGGCTCTGCGGCGACAACGACATGCGGGAGATCCGCCGCCGGATCGACGAGGGCGACGAGCGGGCGGCGCTCGCCTTCGACGTCTACGTCCACCGCCTGAAGAAGTACATCGGGGCGTACTACGCGGTGCTCGGCCGGGTGGACGCGGTGGCCTTCACGGCGGGCGTCGGCGAGAACGCGGCACCGGTGCGGCAGGCGGCGATCGCGGGTCTGGAGGAGCTGGGGCTCGCGGTGGACGCGGAGCTCAACGCGGTGCGCTCGGACGAGGCGCGGTTCATCTCGCCGGAGTACGCGCGGGTGGCGGTCGCCGTGGTGCCGACGGACGAGGAGCTGGAGATCGCGCGCCAGAGCTACGCGCTCGTACGGGGCCCGGTCGGGCGGGAGCCGGTTGGGCAGGATCCGCTCGGGCAGGAGCCGCTCGTGCGGGACCTGCTCGAACGGGACGCGGAGGCCTCGAACGAGTGATCGCTTGAGCGGCCGCCCGCCCATTTGTACTTTCCGCCAGTCGGAATATTCCGCAGTGAAACAAACCGATAGGATCCGCCTCATGCGCCGTTCCAAAATCGTCTGCACGCTGGGCCCCGCCGTCGACTCGTATGAGCAGCTGAAGGCTCTCATCGAGGCCGGCATGAACGTGGCCCGATTCAACTTCAGCCACGGTACCCAGGCAGAGCACCAGGAGCGGTACGACCGCGTCCGGCAGGTCTCCGCGGACACCGGGCGGGCCGTCGGCGTCCTCGCCGACCTCCAGGGTCCGAAGATCCGTCTGGAGACCTTCGCCGAGGGACCGGTCGAGCTGGTGCGCGGTGACGAGTTCACCATCACCACCGAGGACGTCCCGGGCGACAAGTCGATCTGCGGCACCACCTACAAGGGTCTGCCGGGCGACGTCTCCAAGGGCGACCAGGTCCTCATCAACGACGGCAACGTCGAGCTGCGGGTGGTCGAGGTCGAGGGCCCCCGGGTCAGGACCATCGTCATCGAGGGCGGTGTCGTCTCGGACCACAAGGGCATCAACCTGCCCGGCGCGGCCGTGAACGTCCCGGCCCTGTCCGAGAAGGACGTCGACGACCTGCGCTTCGCCCTGCGGATGGGCTGCGACATGGTCGCCCTGTCGTTCGTGCGGGACGCCGACGACGTCAAGGACGTCCACAAGGTGATGGACGAGGAGGGCCGCCGGGTCCCCGTCATCGCCAAGGTGGAGAAGCCGCAGGCCGTCGAGAACATGGCCGACGTCGTCGCCGCGTTCGACGCGGTCATGGTGGCCCGCGGCGACCTCGCCGTGGAGTACCCGCTGGAGAAGGTCCCGATGGTGCAGAAGCGCCTGGTGGAGCTCTGTCGCCGGAACGCCAAGCCGGTCATCGTCGCCACCCAGATGATGGAGTCGATGATCACCAACTCGCGTCCGACCCGCGCCGAGGCGAGCGACGTCGCCAACGCCATCCTGGACGGCGCGGACGCGGTCATGCTGTCGGCCGAGTCCTCGGTCGGCGCGTACCCGATCGAGACCGTCAAGACGATGTCGAAGATCGTCACGGCGGCCGAGGAGGAGCTGCTCTCCAAGGGCCTCCAGCCCCTGGTCCAGGGCAAGAAGCCGCGCACCCAGGGCGGTTCGGTGGCCCGCGCGGCCTGCGAGATCGCGGACTTCCTGGGCGGCAAGGCGCTGGTCGCCTTCACCCAGTCCGGCGACACCGCCCGCCGCCTCTCGCGCTACCGCGTCCAGCAGCCGATCCTCGCCTTCACGACGGACGAGAACACCCGCAACCAGCTCACCCTGAGCTGGGGCGTCGAGTCCTTCGTCGTCCCGCACGTGGACAACACCGACGCGATGGTCGACCTCGTGGACGCCGAGCTCCTCAAGCTCCAGCGCTACAACGAGGGCGACACCATGGTCATCACGGCCGGCTCGCCCCCCGGCGTCCCCGGCACCACGAACATGGTCCGGGTGCACCACCTGGGCGGCGGCGAGCGCGCCTGACGCGCCCCGCACGCATGCCGAAGCCCCCGTCCGGTGCGGACGGGGGCTTCGGCGTGCGGCTCCCGGAGCGGTACGGGGGATCAGCCGGGCTCGATCGTGTTGCGGAGGCCCGGGACCTTGAGGGTGCCGCCGAACTGGCCGGCCTGCTTGATCTTCACGTCGGTGAACCAGACGACCGGGATGTCCAGCGGGGGCGGGGACTCCGGGCTGAAGGTGACCCGGACGAAGGGGAGACCGAAGATGTTGCCCTTCAGCTCCTCCGTGTACATCGTCACCGTGCCGCCGGTGATGGTCGACGGGCCGGCCTTGGGGTCGGTGGGAAGGGAGCGGACGTGGGCCTTGCGGCCCTCGGAGTGGGCCGCGATCTGGTGCAGGTCCTTGATCACCACGGTGCTCGCGGTGAACTTCAGCACCTTCTTGATCTTGCCGCCGTAGGTCTTCACCTCGACGATGCCGTGGTACTTCAGGCCCAGCAGATCGAGCTTCGAGCTCTCCAGGACCCACGGCTCGTCCGGGAGCAGCGGGATGCCCGGCTCCAGTTCGGCCGCCGCGAGCGCCGCGTCGTCGCGCTCGGGGCACGGGAAGCGGGGCTTGGCGCCCTCGGGTATGTCCTCGTCCTTCTTGGCGTCGAGGCCCTTCGCGCTCTCGGGCAGCTCCTCGACCGCGGCACCGGCCTTCTCGGCGGCCTCGCGGATCGCGGCCTTCTTCTTCTCCGCGGCCGGGTCGGCGGCCGGCTTCGTGGCCGGATCGGCGGCCGGCTTCGCGGCTCCGGTGGGCTTCGGCGCGGTGGCCGTCTTCGGCGCGGTGGCCGGGGCCTGGGTCGTCGGCGCCGCCGTGGTGGGCGTGGCCGTCGGCTTCGGGTCCGGGCCGTCGAAGAGGTCCTTCAGCGCGTCGCCCAGACCCAGCGGGTCCAGCGGGTTCTTCGACTGCGTCGGCGTGGGTGCGGCCGTCGTGGTCGGCGTGGCGGCGGGCTTCGGAGCCGTGGTGGTGGTCAGCTTCCGCTGCGTGGTCACCTGCCCGGTCGCGGTCGGCGTCGGCGCGGCGGTGGCGGAGGGAGTGGCCGAGGGGGAGGTGGTCGCGGTCGCCGAGGGGGTGGCCGTCGGCTTCGCCGTCTCCTTCTCCTTCTCCTTCTCCGAGGCCTCCGGCGTCGGCTCGTCCGAGCGCGTCACGCAGGGGCCGGGGGCGAAGGGGACGTCCTTGTCGTCGGCGAGGGCGATCTTGGGCGTGAGGCCCATGCCCACGAACACCGCGGTCGGCATGGCGGCCAGCGCCATCGCCTTGCCCGCGGGGCCCTGGATCCTGTTCAGCAGCGACTTGCGTGGGGCCGCGTGGCGCGGTCCGCCCTTCGCGAGCGCCGGCTGGGTCTCGTCACCCCGCACTGTTCCTCCCGCCGTTGGCATCGAACGTCTTCTGGGTCGCGTGGTGCTCCGGTCCGCGCTGCTCCGGGAGTCCGGCCGTCAGCACGGCCCCGGCTTCGGCGGAGGCCTCCGGCTCGGCGTCGTCCTCCGTGTCCACGGTCTCCTCGACCGGCGGCGCGGGAGCCCAGGCGATGGACATGCCGCCCCCGATGAGGGCGAGCAGGAATCCGACGCCGAGACCGCCGAAGTTCGACACGGGGATGGAGACCAGTCCGAGGACGATCGTCGCGACGCCCGCGAAGACCCGTACGGCGGGCTGGAACCACATCATCAGACCGAGCGTGATGAGCAGGGTGCCGATGATCAGCGCGCTGGATCCGGCGGTCGTCTTCATCGCGAGGGTGATGTTGCCGAGCCGCATGTCTCCGTAGGGGAGGTAGGCGATCGGCACGCCACCGAGGAGGGTGAACAGTCCCGCCCAGAAGGGCCGGGTCTGCCGCCAGACCTTGAACCGGTTCTCCTTGGGGACTTCGCGGGAGGCAGGGGTCTCGGCGCTCATGGAAAACAGCTCCCTGGAAGCGGTGTTGCTGAGAAGTGGAGATGAGAAGAGAGGGGCCCGGCGGGCGGGACCGCGCACGGCGGTCCCGCCCCTCCGGGGCAGATCGGTCCGGGGACCGGTCAGCCCTTGAAGCACTCCTTCTCCGTGCCCTGGTGCAGGGACAGGTTCAGGTCGGGAAGCCTGAAGGTGGCGGCCGTGGTGGCCCACGCCTTCTGCCTGACGTTGCTCAGGGTGGCGTCCTTGGCGCGCTGGCCGAAGCCGAACTTGTTGGCCTCGGTGTTGGGCTGGATGCCCTGCCCGCCCTCGTACTTCGGGAGGGAGCCGGCCGCGACGCCGATGTCGATCTGCTTGAACTCGGCGTCGGCCTCCAGGGAGGAGACGTCGAGGTACAGGTCCTTCGCGTAGACCTGCTCGTCCGTGTCGCCCTTCTTGGCGGCGGCGCTGTTGCCGGCCTCCAGGCGGAGGGTGATGTTACCGAGACCCGGAACCGGCGTCACGACCGACTGGCACATGTTGGTGATGTGGGCCGTGTCGAAGCCGGAGACCGCGACCGGGGCGCCGAACGGCGTGCCGTCCAGCTTGTTGCCCTTGGCGATGCTGCCGTACTGGACGAACTCGGTGCCCACCAGCTTGTCGGTGGAGACCTTGAACTCCTGGCCGGAGATCGCGAACGACGCGGCGAGCGCGCCCTGCGCCAGGCCGACGCCGATCGCCGCCGTGGCGACCACGCTGGGCACCATGACGACGGCGAAACGCTTCCATCTGGTCCCGCCACGAACCTGGGACTTCATGAGAATCCTCCTTCTCGGACGTACATCTCCAGAAGGGGCGTGGGCCCGTTCTGCGATGGGAGAAGAGCTACGTCCTCGGGAAGGAGAGCGCCGGGGCGTCGAACGACGCGCTGCGCGTCCGAGTCACCGGCGATCACCCCCGAGCGACAACCATGGGTCACGCGGTGCGCGTGACCTGATCGGACAGGCCCCGTTCGGTGAGAGCGGGAACCCCCCTGTCCGCGACCGGCGCCGGAGCACCGGTCCGCCCGGTGGGGACCCTCCCCGTGATCCCGGTTGGTTGCCGGGGTCGTGCGGTTCGGACCGAGCGTGGCCGATCGTGGTCCATTCCGGGCGCCCGCACAAGGGGGTTCGTTACCGGCTAGTAACGGGTGCATAACCACGCCATGGCGGGACGGGACCGAACGGGCACACAGGGTGCGTTCGAAGGGAGGGGAATGTCAGGAGATCGCCGGATGAATCCGGGCAGAACGCCGGGTTCGATTTACTGCAAGTAACAGCGGCCGCGATTACCAAGTTTTGGTAAAGCGCGGCCGCGTTTTGTCACTCAGCTGCCAAATCGCCGGACGATTCGGCGCGGGGAGCGGGGGTCTCGAACGCCTCAGAACAGCACGCGTGCGAGCGCCTGCCGGGCCGCCGTCACCCTCGGGTCGTCGGCGCCGATCACCTCGAACAGCTCCAGGAGCCGCAGCCGCGCCGCGTCCCGGTCCTCGCCGGCCGTGCGGCGCACGGTCTCCACCAGGCGCCCGAAGGCGTCCTGCACGTGGCCGCCCGCCAGATCGAGGTCGGCGGCGGCGAGCTGCGCGGTGACGTCGGCCGGGTCGTCGGCGGCGTTCCTGCGGACGGCGCCCGGGTCCAGGTCCTGCACGCGGGCGAGGAGTTCGGCCTGCGCGAGGCCGAGCTTGGCCTCCGGGTGGGCCGGGTCGTCGGCGAGCACGTTCTTGTAGGCCTGGACGGCACCGGCCAGGTCGCCCGCGTCGAGCGCCACCATGGCCGCTTCGAGGAGGGAGTCGTACGGGCCGGCGGGCCGCTCGGCGGGGGCCGAGGGGTCGGCGTCCGCGTCCACGACGATGCCGGTGAGGCCGAAGCGCTCCTCGCCGACCGCGATGAGCTGGTCGAGGGTCTCGCGGATCTGGGCCTCGGGCACCGCGCCCTGGAAGAGCGGCAGCGCCTGACCGGCGACCACCGCGAAAACGGCCGGAATTCCCTGGATGCCGAACTGCTGCATCAGCATCTGGTTGGCGTCGACGTCGATCTTCGCGAGCAGGAAGCGGCCGTGGTACTCGACGGCGAGCCGCTCCAGGAGGGGGCCGAGCTGCTTGCAGGGCTCGCACCACTCGGCCCAGAAGTCGAGGACGACCGGGACCTCGGCGGAACGCTGGAGCACATCGCGCTCGAAGCCCGCCTCGTCGACGTCGATCACCAGGGCGGACGGGGGCACGGCGGCCGTTCCGCCCTGCCGGGCGGCTTCGGCGCGCACCTGCTCCGCCTTCGCCTTGGCCTCTCCGGCCGCCTTCACCGCGGCGAGGTCGACGACGCCGCTCATGGACATGTTTCGGGGCTGCATGGCTACATCCTCCCCCTTCCGCGCGCGTAACCGTTAAGCCGTGGCCGAACCGCGCCGTCCACCCGCCTCCCGCCGGTGTGCGAGACGCGTGGACGACACGGTTGCCCGTCTTCTGTTGTCTGCTGTGCACCGGGTCCCCACCCGGTGCCGTGGTTGTCGCTCGGGCCGCTCAAAGCCTTTCGCTACGAGTCGTAGCGTAACTGCCGGGGCGGAGGCGGCGGGAGGGCGCACGGTCGATCCGTACGGTGAACTGCCTCACATCGCGGGCCTCTGGCGCCGTACCTACCGGCGGGTATGGTCGTCGTCCATGTGTAGCCGCACCCCCCGCAGCAGCCGTACCGGCCGCCCCCGCTCCACCGAGGCCGACGAGGCCATCCTGGAGGCGACCCGCGCGGCCCTGGTCGAGCTGGGCTGGTCCAAGCTCACGATGGGGGACGTCGCCGGCCGCGCCGGGGTTGCGAAGACGACCCTCTACCGCCGCTGGGCCAACAAGAGCGAACTGGTGGTGGACGCGGTCGCCGTCCTCTTCGACGAGCTCGAACTCCCCGACCTGGGCACGCTCCGGGCCGACATCGAGCACGTGGTGCTCCAGTTCGCGGCGCTCCTGGAGCGCCCCGAGACCAAGACGGCCCTGATGGCGGTGGTCGCCGAGTCGACCCGGGACGAGCCGCTGCGCCGGCGCATCCGCGCCTCCATCGTCGACCGCCAGAAGCGCCTCGTCCTGGAGGGCCGGATGCGGGCGCAGCGGCGCGGCGAGCTCCCGGCCGACCGGGACCTGCCGGCCGTCGGCGCCACCGACGACCTGATCTTCGACGTGATCGCGGGCGCGGTCGTGCACCGCGCCCTGGTCAGCGCCGAGCCGGTGGACGGGCCGTGGGTGGCGCGCCTGTCGGCCCTCCTGGTGGGGGGCCTGGGCGCGGCGGCCGCCGGGGACCGGGACGCGTGAGGGGCGGTACGGGAAATCCCGTACCGCCCCTGCCTCGCGCCGGGCGCCTCAGAAGCCCGGGGGCTCCGTGTAGACGCCCCACTCGTCGCGCAGGGCGTCGCAGATCTCGCCGAGGGTGGCCTCGGCGCGGACGGCCTCCAGCATCGGCCCGATCATGTTCGAGCCGTCGCGGGCGGCGGCCAGCATGGCGTCGAGCGAGGCGCGGACCTTCGCGTCGTCCCGGCGCGCCCTGCGCTCGCCGAGGATGCGGACCTGCTCGCGCTCGACCTCGTGGCTGACCCGGAGGATCTCCAGGTCGCCGGTGACGGAGCCGTGGTGGACGTTGACGCCGACGACCCGCTTGTCGCCCTTCTCCAGGGAGCGCTGGTACTGGAAGGCGGACTCGGCGATCTCGCCGGTGAACCAGCCGTCCTCGATGCCGCGCAGGATGCCGGAGGTGATCGGGCCGATCGGGTGCCGCCCGTCCGGGTGGGCGCGGCGGCCGCGCTCCTTGATCCGGTCGAAGATCCGCTCGGCGTCGGCCTCGATGCGGTCGGTGAGCTGCTCGACGTACCAGGAACCGCCCAGCGGATCCGCGACGTTGGCGACGCCGGTCTCCTCCATGAGCACCTGCTGGGTGCGCAGCGCGATCTCGGCGGCCTGCTCGCTGGGGAGGGCGAGGGTCTCGTCGAGGGCGTTGGTGTGCAGGGAGTTGGTGCCGCCGAGGACGGCGGAGAGGGCCTCGACCGCGGTCCGCACGACGTTGTTGTACGGCTGCTGGGCGGTGAGGGAGACGCCGGCGGTCTGGGTGTGGAAGCGGAGCCACTGCGCCTTGTCGGTCTTCGCGCCGTACACCTCCTTCATCCAGCGGGCCCAGATCCGGCGGGCGGCGCGGAACTTGGCGATCTCCTCGAAGAAGTCGAGGTGGGCGTCGAAGAAGAAGGAGAGGCCGGGGGCGAAGACGTCAACGTCCAGGCCCCGGGAGAGGCCCAGTTCCACGTAGCCGAAGCCGTCGGCGAGGGTGTACGCCAGCTCCTGCGCGGCCGTCGCCCCGGCCTCGCGGATGTGGTAGCCGGAGACGGAGAGCGGCTTGTACGCGGGGATCTTCGCCGCGCAGTGCTCCATCAGGTCGCCGATGAGGCGCAGATGGGGCTCGGGCTCGAAGAGCCACTCCTTCTGCGCGATGTACTCCTTGAAGATGTCGGTCTGGAGCGTGCCGTTGAGCACGGCCGGATCGACGCCCTGGCGCTCGGCGGCGACGAGGTACATGCAGAAGGCCGGGACGGCGGGTCCGGAGATCGTCATGGACGTCGTGACGTCGCCGAGCGGGATGTCCTTGAAGAGGACCTCCATGTCGGCGGCGGAGTCGATGGCGACGCCGCAGTGGCCGACCTCGCCGAGGGCGCGGGGGTCGTCGGAGTCGCGGCCCATGAGGGTGGGCATGTCGAAGGCGACGGAGAGGCCGCCGCCGCCGGCGGCCAGGATCATCTTGTACCGCTCGTTGGTCTGCTCGGCGTTGCCGAAGCCGGCGAACTGGCGGATGGTCCAGGTCCGGCCTCGGTAGCCGGTCGGGTGGAGGCCCCGGGTGAAGGGGTACTCACCGGGCCAGCCGATGCGCTCGAACCCCTCGTAGACGTCCCCGGGCCGGGGCCCGTAGACGGGCTCGACGGCGTCGCCGGAGAGCGTGGTGAAGTCGGCGTCCCGCTTGCGGGCCTTGTCGTAACGGGCCTGCCAGCGACGGCGGCCTTCCTCGATGGCGTCAGCGTCCATGCTTCGAATTTACTAGGACGTCCTAGTAAATGTCGATGGCAGACCCCGCGCCGGTGTGGCGCGGGGTGGGGGTTAGACCTTGGCGGGGACGGCCTGCGCGCCGCTGACCAGCGGAAGCGTCTCGCGGTGGACCTTGCGCTCGACGAAGAAGGCGGCGAAGGGGATGGTCCCGGAGACCAGCACCCAGAGCAGCTTGCCGAACGGCCAGCGGGCCTTGGAGCCCAGGTCGAAGGCGAAGACCAGGTAGATGATGTAGAGGACGCCGTGGGTCTGGGAGACCGCGAAGGTCACGTCCTCGCCCATGTCGAACCCGTACTTGAAGACCATGCAGGTGCACAGCACGAGCAGCATGACGGCGGTCACGTACGCCATGACGCGGTAGCGGGTCAGCACGCTGGATTTCATGCCGTCGAGCGTAACCGTACGTTCCGGGCGATCTTCGGGCGGGTCAGGCCTCGTCGAAGTCGTTCGCCGACACCCGGAGCGGGCGGAGCATCGCGAAGATCTCGGCGCACTCCTCGGCGTCGTAAGCGCCGAGGCCGAAGTCCATCTCCATCAGGTCGCGGGTGGCCGCCTCGACCACCTCGCGGCCCTTGTCGGTGATGGTGGCGAGGGTGCCGCGGCCGTCGTTGGGGTTGGGGCGCTTGGCGACGAGGCCGGACCTCACGAGCCGGTCGACCGTGTTCGTGACCGAGGTGGGGTGGACCATCAGCCGCTCGCCGATCTTGGACATCGGCAGCTCGCCGGCCTTGGAGAAGGTCAGCAGGACCAGGGCCTCGTACCGCGCGAAGGTCAGGCCGTACGGCTTGACGACGGCGTCGACCTCCGCGAGGAGGATCTGGTGGGCGCGCATGATCGAGGTGATCGCGGCCATCGAGGGGACCGGTCCCCAGCGCTTCTGCCAGAGTTCGTCGGCGCGGGCGATGGGGTCGAAGGGGAGACTGAGCGGCTTCGGCACGCGTCGACCTTACCCATGGGGAACATGGCGGTCAGCCCCGTCTCGTCCTTCGGTCGCCCCGGCCGCCGATCCGCCGGAGGGCCTCGCGGGGCGGACGACGAGACCCCGCTCCGGTCCGGAGCGGGGCCTCGGGAAGGGGTGCCGGGCGGGCGTCAGGCGCCGAGGTGGCGCTCCACGGTCGCGACCTTCGCGGTCAGGCCGTCCGTCACGCCGGGGCGGATGTCGGCCTTGAGGACGACGGAGACGCGGGGCGCGCGGGCCTCGACGGCGGCGACGGCGCGCTTGACGACGTCCATGACTTCATCCCAGTCACCTTCGATCGAGGTGAACATCGCGTCGGTGCGGTTCGGCAGGCCGGACTCGCGGACGACCCGGACGGCGTCGGCGACGTACTCGCCGACCTCCTCGCCCACGCCGAGCGGAGTCACCGAGAAGGCGACGATCACGCGTTCACCGTGCCCTCGCGGCGGGCGCGGGACGCGATGACCGCGTCCTCGGCCTCGCGCTTCAGCTTCCGCTCGGCGTAGAAGCCGCCCAGCGGCAGCACCGAGAGGACGAAGTAGAGGGCGGCGGTGCCGAAGCTCCACTTGGTCCGGTTCCAGGCGTCCAGCCAGAAGAGCACGTACAGGACGAACAGGATGCCGTGGACGGCCCCCATGACCGGCACCGCGTTGAACTCCGTCGTCCGCTTGAGCACCGAGCAGACGAGCAGGAGCAGGAACGAGACGGCCTCCGGCGCGGAGACGAGCCGGAGCCGGTGGAGGGAGGAGGCGGTCTTGATGTCCACGGAGGGGATCACCTTCGTTCGGTCTCGTGACGCGATCTTGTGAACGGATGCACAAGGGCCCGTCCATTGTGCACGGCGACTTTGCTGTCCCTTTAGGCGGGTCCCCAGTACCTTCGGGCCGTGGCAACGTTCCGACTGCAAGGCAGCAAGGTGCTCGCCGTCTCCCTGACCGGTGACGCCGTGAAGGCGAAGAACGGCTCGATGGTCGCCTACGACGGCCAGATGGCGTTCAAGAAGATGAGCGGGGGCGGCGAGGGCCTGCGCGGCATGGTGACCCGCCGGCTCACGGGCGAGCAGATGGAGGTGATGGAGGTGCGCGGGCAGGGGACCTGCTGGTTCGCCGACCGGGCCTCCGAGATCAACCTCGTCTCCCTGCACGGCGACAAGCTCTGGGTGGAGGCGAGCAACCTGCTCTGCACCGACGCGGGGCTGCGCACCGGCACCACCTTCACGGGCCTGCGCGGCGGGGCCACCGGCAACGGCCTCTTCACCACGACCGTGGAGGGGACGGGCCAGGCGGCGATCATGTCGGACGGCCCGGCGGTGGTGCTGCGGGTGACCCCGCAGTATCCGCTCCAGGTCGACCCCGGCGCGTACATCGCCCACCAGGGCAACCTCAAGGAGCACTTCCAGTCGGGCGTGACCTTCCGCACCTTCATGGGCGAGGGCGGCGGCGAGGCCTTCCAGATCCGCTTCGAGGGGGACGGCCTGGTGTACGTCCAGCCCAGCGAGCGGAACACGATCGGGGGCGACGTCTGATGCCGTTCCGCGAGATCAACTCGAAGATGGTCGAGGCGACCGTCGTCCCGGGGCAGCGGATGTTCAGTCAGCGCGGCGCGATGCTGGCGTACCGGGGGGACGTCACTTTCACGCCGAACACGGCGGGCGGCCAGGGCGGCCTGATGTCGATGATCGGGCGCCGGGTGGCCGGCGAGGCGACCCCGCTGATGACGGTCGAGGGCAGCGGCACGGTGATGTTCGGGCACGGCGGCCACCACATCCAGGTGATCGCGCTGACCGGCGACACCCTGTACGTCGAGGCCGACCGGCTGCTCGCCTTCGACGGGACCCTGGAGCAGGGCACGATGTTCATGGGCTCGCAGGGCGGGGTCATGGGCATGGTCCGGGGCCAGGTGACCGGCCAGGGCCTCTTCACCACCACCCTGAAGGGCCACGGTTCGGTGGCCGTGATGGCGCACGGCGGCGTGATCGAGCTGCCGATCGTCCCGGGCCGCCCGGTGCACGTGGACCCGCAGGCGTACGTGGCCCACCACGGCGACGTGCGGAACAAGCTCTCCACCGCGCTCGGCTGGCGGGACATGGTGGGGCGCGGCTCGGGCGAGGCGTTCCAGCTGGAGCTGAGCGGCAGCGGCGCGGTGTACGTCCAGGCCTCGGAGGAGAAGCTGTGAGCACCCCTGTCATCCACGACCCGCAGACCCTGCCGTCGGACGACAACGTCAACCCGTACACCTTCTGCGTCGAGCTGAAGGGATCCCAGTGGTTCCTGCAGAAGGGCAAGATGATCGCCTACTACGGGCGGATCGAGTTCAACGGCATCGGGCACGGACGGCTCGACCGGCTGGTGCGGACGTCCTTCCACTCGCCGCTGCACGCGAGCGACTGGGTGGTGGCCGAGGGCAGCGGCAAGATGCTCCTCGCGGACCGGGCCTTCGACGTGAACTCCTTCGACCTGGACGAGGGCAACCTGACGATCCGGTCGGGGAACCTGCTGGCCTACCAGCCGACCCTGGCGCTGAAGCAGTCGATCGTGCCGGGCTTCGTGACGCTGATCGGGACGGGCAAGTTCGTGGCCGCGTCGAACGGTCCGGTGGTCTTCATGGAGCCGCCGATGCGGGTGGACCCGCAGGCGCTCGTCGGCTGGGCGGACTGCCCCTCGCCCTGCCACCACTACGACCACGGCTACCTGACGGGCGTGATGGGCGGCCTGCGGTCCCTGACGGGCCTGGGCGGCACCTCGGGCGAGGAGCACCAGTTCGAGTTCGTGGGGGCGGGCACGGTGCTGCTCCAGTCCACGGAGCTGCTGATGGCGGAGCGGGACGCCGGTGCTCCCCCGGCCCAGGCGGGCGTTCCCGGCGGTCACGGCGGGTACGGTTCAGGCCACGGGCAGCAGGGTTCGACACCGCGCCTTCCCGGCCAGCTGGGGGACCTCCAGCGTCGCTTCGGGCTGTGAGCGGTAGTCTGCGGACCGTGACGCCCTCGAACGCCTGCGCCTGCGGCGGAGTGGGGAACGCGCTCGGGTGGGGCCCCGGGTGCCCGGCGTCACCCTCCCAGATTTCGTCAAGAATTCAACTTCTTAGGTAGAATCCACATATGGAGACCGAGACGGCCACCCCGTGGCTCACCGACGGCGAGCAGTGTGCCTGGCGCACCTTCCTGGACGTCCAGAGGATGCTGACGCACCAGTTGGAGAAGGACCTCCAGCCCTTCGGCCTGACGATGAACGACTACGAGATCCTGGTGAACCTCTCCGAGTCGGCCGAGCGCCGGCTGCGCATGAGCGACCTCGCCGCGGCCACCCTCCAGTCGAAGAGCCGCCTCTCCCACCAGATCACCCGGATGGAGAACGCCGGCCTGGTCCGGCGCGAGAACTGCGAGTCCGACCGGCGCGGCCTGTACGCCGTCCTCACCGACCAGGGCATGGAGACCATGCGCAAGGTCGCCCCGCACCACGTGGAGTCGGTGCGCAGGCACTTCATCGACCAGCTCACCCCCGAGGCGCTCGGCGACCTCCACGAGTCCCTGAAGCCGGTCGCGGAGCAGCTCCGCGGACGCCGCGGCAAGCCGTAGCCGGTAGTCCCGCACGTACGCGAGAGGGCCTCCCCGGTGATCCGGGGAGGCC